>DXEZ01000188.1 GCA_019114715.1 Candidatus Sphingobacterium stercoripullorum
CATATGAAACCTCAAGAAAACACGCTCTTTCCAGTATTTTTAAAGCTTGAAAACCTTCACACATTAGTTGTAGGCGGAGGAAATGTAGGACTGGAGAAAATATCCGCATTACTTAATAACGCCCCAAAGGCAAAAGTAACGCTCATAGGGCTCACCATTTCGGAAGAACTCAAGGCCTACGTTCAGCCTTTTCCAAATGTAAAGCTTCTGGAGAAAGCATTCTCCGCAAATGACCTAGACGGCATTGATCTGGTTATTGTAGGCACAAATAGCACAAAAATAAACCAAGCTATACATGCCCAGGCCAAAGAAAAAGGACTGCTTGTCAACGTAGCGGACACACCGCATATATGCGATTTTTACCTGGGTAGCATCGTTCAAAAAGGAAATTTAAAAATCGCTATCTCTACCAATGGCCAGTCCCCCACGCTAGCAAAACGAATGCGGGAGCTGCTAACAGAAGTCCTCCCCGATGAGATACACAACGTACTATACAACTTGCGATCCATCCGAGATTCCATGAAGGGAGACTTCGCCTATAAGATGAAGAAGTTAAATGAGATTACATCCGTTTTCGTAGAAGACAAAAAATAATAAACAACTATTTGACATGAATTTAAAAGCAAGTTTAAAAAGAGGCCCCTTTGACGATCACCAAGCCGATCGCTTAAGCGAGGTGCTACCCAAACTAAACTCCAATCAGATACAATGGCTCAACGGCTACTTAACGGGAATAGAAGCTGCTTTACAAAACCGCGGGATTTCCCAAAGTCACATCGATGCAGCCGGCGCACTGGTCATCAATAAAGAACCCATATGGATATTATTCGGCACCCACACAGGCAACAGTGAAAGTCTAGCCAATCAAACAGCAAAACGGCTAAAGGAACTCGGCCGGGAGGCCAAAGCAGTGGGCATGGATGCCTTTAAACCCAATACACTAAAAAAAATCAAAGAGCTGCTGATTATCGTCAGCACCGATGGCGAGGGGGATGCACCGATACAGGCGGAAGGCTTCTTGGAATTCCTTAAAGGCAAGCGGGCACCCAAGTTAGACCACATCTCTTACAGCGTGCTTGCGCTGGGCGACTCTTCTTATGCCGAGTTTTGCAAGACCGGAAAAGACTTCGATGCTGCACTAAAAGCCAAAGGTGCTACTGCCTTTTCTGAGCGGGTAGATTGCGATGTGGATTACCAGGAGAACTACGAGAAATGGCTTACCGAGGTCATCAAGGAGGTCGGCACGCAGCAGGAAGAAGCTAACCATCAAGAGAGTCTACAAGCGGCCGGAACCAGCGTAGAGGCAGCATCTATTTACAGTCAGAAAAACCCTTTCTACGCTACGGTGCTGGAAAAGATCAGTTTAAATGGGCGAGGGTCGGAAAAGGAAACCATACACCTAGAACTGGATCTGGAAGGATCCAACCTCACCTATGAGCCGGGAGATGCCCTAGGGATAATCGGCCTAAATAAACCGGAGCTAGTGAGCCGCGTATTAAGCCAGCTGAACTTTTCGGGTGAGGAAGAGGTGGACACTGCTAATGGCAAAAAAAACCTCAAAACGGCTCTTAGAGAAGATTACGAGCTAACGATTCTTACGGTGCTTTCGCTAAAGAAATTTGTAGAGCTCACAAGTAGCGAGAAAATAAAAAAGATACTCGAGGACAAAGATGCCTTGGCCGAATACCTCCACGGAAGGGACGTACTTGATCTTCTGCAGGAGGAGTCTTACAGCTTCACGCCCCAAGAGTTTATATCTATTCTTCGCAAAAATATGCCCAGAATGTACTCAATTGCCTCCAGCCAAGAGGAAGTGGATGAAGAAGTGCACATACTGGTCTCCTCGGTACGCTATGAGGCTCACGGCAGGCAAAAAGAAGGGGTATGCTCCACATTTTTGGCCGATCAGATCGAGCAAGACGACCAGGTAAAGGTCTTCATAGATCCCAATACCCGGTTCAAACTACCCCAGGACACCTCAAAACCTGTCATCATGGTAGGTCCCGGCACCGGCATCGCTCCATTCCGCTCATTTATACAGCATAGAGACGCCCAAGAGGCAAGCGGGAAGTCGTGGCTATTTTTTGGAGACAGGAACTTCCACACCGATTTCCTATACCAATCCGAGTGGCTACAATACCTAGATGAGGGAGTTTTAACCCGTCTAGATGTGGCTTTTTCAAGAGACCAAAAGGAAAAAGTCTATGTACAGCACAAGATGCTTGAACATGGCAAAGAGCTATACAACTGGTTAACCGAAGGAGCCCACTTTTACGTTTGTGGAGACAAGGATTACATGGCTAAAGATGTGGACTCCGCACTCCTAGAGATTGTAAAATCACACGGCAACCTGCAAGAAGAAGAGGCCAGCGAATACATCAAAGAGCTGCGCCTATCCGGTAGGTATCAGGTAGATGTTTATTAACCTTTAAAATATTAAATACGAAATGGCAAATTCAACCCAAAACGAAAAGCTTTCTTCCGATGAACTTCTAAAGGAAGAAAGTAATTACCTCAGAGGAACACTAGAGAGCTCTCTAAAAAATGACATTACGGGCTCTCTACCTTTCGAGGACATGAAGATTTTGAAGTTCCACGGCTCTTACCAGCAGCACGACAGGGACCTTGAAAAGGAACGTAGAAAACAAAAGCTTGAGCCTTTATATCAATTTATGATTCGAGTCAGGGCTGCTGGAGGCGTAGCTACCCCTGCGCAGTGGCTGGCCTTGGATAAGATTTCTACTGATTTTGCAGACGGTACGCTTAAGCTAACCACCCGCCAATCTTTTCAGTTCCATGGTATCTTTAAAAAGAACCTCAAAACATCAATTCAGGCTATCAATGCTTCTCTACTGAGCACCATCGCTACTTGCGGGGATGTGAATAGGAATGTTATGTGCAACCCGAATCCATTCAAGTCGGCAGTAGCTGAAGAAGCCTACGATTATGCAGCGCAACTCAGCGAGTACTTTCTCCCAAAGTCAAACGCCTATTACGAGATATGGCTAGATAAAGAAAAGGTAAAAACCACCCAAGAGGAGGTAGAACCCCTGTATAAAAAGAGGTACTTACCCAGGAAGTTTAAAATTGGCATCGCCATCCCACCCAATAACGACATAGACATTTATGCCAGCGATCTAGGCTTCACGGTGATTGAAGAAGATGGCAAGCTAGTAGGCTTTAATGTATCGGTAGGCGGCGGCATGGGCGCTACTTTTGGTGATGAATCCACCTACCCGAGACTAGCGGATTACATCGGGTTTATCACGCCCGAAGAGCTAATCCCTGTTGCCGAGAAAGTCATCGAGATACAAAGGGACTTTGGAAACCGGGTAGACCGAAAGCATGCCCGCATCAAGTATACCATTGCCCACCGCGGCATCGACTGGTTTGTAGATGAACTCCAAAAGCGGCTAGGCTACACCTTAGCTCCCAACAAGCCATTCATCTTCACCACCAATGGAGATTTATACGGGTGGCTCAAGGGCATTAACAACCGGTGGTTCTACACCTTATTTGTAGAAAACGGCCGGGTTCGCGATGCAGAAAACTACACCTTAAAGACTGCACTGCGGGAAATCGCCCAGGTACATACGGGCGATTTCCGACTGACGGGCAATCAAAACCTAATCATCGGGAATGTAAAAGAGGAGGACAAAGCGGAGATTGAAGCCATCTTAATCAAGCACGGCGTAATAAACGACACCAGCCATACCGGCCTGCGTAGAAACGCCATAGCCTGCGTTGCTTTAAACACCTGTGGTTTGGCCTTTGCTGAGGCCGAGCGCTACCTTCCCTCTTTGATCACCAAACTGGATGTCATCATCCGCAAGTATGGACTCGACGAGGAGGCCATCACCATCCGAATGACAGGCTGCCCGAATGGCTGCGGGCGCTCCCGATTGGGGGAGATAGGTTTTATCGGGAAATCTCCAGGGAGATACAATTTGTATTTAGGGGCAAGCCATAACGGCGACCGCCTGAACACACTCTACCTAGAGCAACTCGATGAAGCGCAGATTTTAAAGGAGTTAGAACCTATCATCAAGAGCTACGCCGAGGAAAGGAAAGAAGGAGAAACTTTTGGTGACTTTGTACATAGAAAAGAAATAGTCCAATAAGAAAAATGATTGTTGATCAGATACTAAACAAATTGTCTCCTGCAGAGAAAACGGCGAAAAACCGCGAACTCCCTGTGAGAAGCGTCGTCAAATCTCTTTCATGGCGCGTCTTGGGAACCCTCGACACGATACTCATCTCATGGTGGATTTCCGGAGACTTTACCGTAGCGTTTTCCATAGGGTCATTTGAGTTGATTACCAAAACAGTTTTATATTTTTTCCATGAGCGCTTTTGGACACGTATCAAGTGGGGAAATAACTAACAAATAAAACGAGTATGGAACTGCAAGAAACAAACGATTTATTAGCACAAAAAAGCCCGCAAGAGCGCGCTGAATGGGCCCTGCAGCAAGCAGCAAACCCCGTAATCACGACCAACTTCCGGCCGTATGAAAGTGCCATATTGCATCTAGTCACACAACTAAAACCGGACATCAAAGTCCTATGGTGTGACACCGGCTACAACACCCGGCAGACCTATGAATGCGCTCACGAGCTCATCAATCGCTTGAAGCTGAATATACAAATCTATGTCCCGCGCCAAAGCGTGGGATATAGAAACGTCACTCTAGGGATTCCCGAGGTTGATACACAGGAGCACGCCGAGTTCAGCGAGCAGGTCAAGCTCGAGCCCTTCCGTAGGGCCATGCAGGAACACCAGCCCGATGTGTGGTTTACGAACTTAAGAAAAGGACAGACTTCTTTTAGAGATAGTATAGATGTAGCCTCTAAAAGTAAGGACGGCATCTGGAAGATCAGCCCTTTTTACAACTACTCGGATGCAGAGCTGGAGGCCTATATTAAGGAGTATGACCTCCCGAACGAAGAAATATATTACGATCCTACAAAAGCTTTAAAAAATAGAGAGTGTGGGATTCACCATTAAAAAAATTAGGAGATGCTACAGAAAGTAAAAAACAACCCTCTTGAAGATGAAGCCATCTATATATTCAGAGAAGTAGTTGGCCAATTTGACAATCCGGCTATTTTATTTTCCGGAGGAAAAGACTCTATTACCTTGGTACATTTGGCTAAAAAAGCCTTTTACCCCGCTAAAATACCTTTCCCACTTCTTCATATCGATACGGGGCACAACTTCTCGGAAGTAATCGCCCTGCGCGATAAGCTAGCTAGAGAGCTGGAACTGGATTTAAAGGTTCACTATGTGCAAGACAGCATAGATGCTGGCATTGTAAAAGAAGAACAAGGGAAATACGCAAGTAGGAACAAGCTGCAAATAGAAACCCTGCTCCACGCTATACAGAGTTATGGGTTTGACGCCTGCATTGGCGGCGCCCGTAGGGATGAGGAGAAAGCTAGAGCCAAAGAAAGGATATTCTCGGTGCGAGATGACTTTGGACAATGGGACGAAAAAAACCAGCGGCCCGAAGTATTCGATATGCTCAATGGGCGCATCGACTACGGGCAGAATGTCCGCGTGTTCCCCATTTCCAACTGGACCGAGCTGGATGTATGGAGCTACATACAGCAGGAGCAAATTGAAATCCCCTCCATTTATAGGGCACACAAAAGGAAAGTGTTTGAAAGAGACAACATGCTGTGGCCTGTCAATGACGAGGTGGTTTACCGCGAGGAAGACGAGCTGGTGGTAGAAAAGACGGTCCGCTTCCGAACGGTTGGAGACATGAGCTGCACAGCGGCCGTTGAATCTTTTGCTTTTGATATCGATCAAGTGATCCATGAAATCCGAGAGTCCAACCTCTCTGAAAGAGGAGCCCGAATCGATGACAAGCGCTCCGAAGCCGCCATGGAGCAGCGTAAACAACAAGGGTATTTTTAATTATTAAAGGCTAAAACCAGGAACATGAACAGATCTAAAAATAAAGTGCTGAAAATTAGCACGGCCGGCAGCGTGGACGATGGGAAGTCGACACTCATAGGCCGCATATTATACGACACCAAATCTTTGAAGGAAGATAAAATCAAAGCCATAGAAGAAAACAGCGCCAAGAAAGGCTACGACTACTTGGATTTCTCCTTTGCCACCGATGGGCTGAGCGCTGAAAGAGAGCAGGGAATCACGATCGATGTCGCGCACATCTACTTCTCTACCTTCCAGCGTTCTTATATCATCGCCGATACACCAGGGCATATTGAATACACACGCAATATGATCACCGGAACCTCCACCTCCGATGTTTCCCTCATCTTAATAGATGCGCGCAATGGGGTCGTGGAACAAACAAAAAGACACTATTTTATCAACAACCTACTGCGCGTGAAAGAAGTCATCGTGGTGGTCAATAAAATGGACCTAGTGAATTATAGCGCCCAGCGCTTTGAGGAAATTGTAGAAGATTTCCAGGTCTTAACGCAAAGCTCAGATTTCCCTGCGCAAAAGACCACCTTCATCCCCGTAAGTGCGCTGCAAGGGGAAAATGTTGTGCACCCCTCTCAGAATCTAAGCTGGTACCGCGGGAAGACCCTACTAGAGACGCTAGAGGAGATCGAGGTGGAAGACACCCAAGAAGAGGCCAAAGCGCGGTTCCAAGTGCAGACGGTCATCCGCCCAAAAAGAGAATCGCTGCACGACTACCGCGGGTATGCCGGAAAGTTAAAAGGGGGCGAAATGCGCATCAACGATGAGGTAACCATCTTACCTTCGGAAACTAAAAGCAGAATAAAAAGCATAGAGTTTTACGACCAGCAATACGAAAGTGCCAGCAAGGGGTCCTCCATCACCATCACCCTATACGATGAGGTGAATGTTTCTCGCGGAGACTTAATAGTCAAAACCTCGGAAAAACCTCACGTGGCCAAAGAGCTGAAAGCCATTGTATGCTGGATGGATAAAACTCCGCTCACCCCTTCAAGCATGTTTTACATCCAGCACGGCGTAAAACAGGTGAAATCAAAAATCACTTCCATAGATTATAAAATCAAGAGCACTTTTGATGGAAAAACTGAAGCAGCAACCCAGCTGGATATGAACGACCTGGGCTTTATCAATCTAAAGGTTGCTCAGCCTTTACACTTTGATGCTTATAAAGAGAATAAAGAAAATGGTGTCTTCATTCTAATCGACACCAAGACAAACGCCACCTCAGGAGTAGGCTTTATTCAATAGAGCCTACTTTTTACTCAGAAATCATCTTTAAAGCACATTTAAAAGACCAAAAATCAGAGCACCCCTATTACTAATAAAACAACCTTGGGTCACACCCGGGTTTTATAGCTTCCAACTAAAAAACAATAGGTGAAAAGCACGTAAATTATTACGTATATTTACTTTTTGGAATTTGCAGCTCTTAAAACAGTAAAATTCTATAGCAATATTTAGGAATCTGAATAAATACAACAAGACTCACTTCCTAGAATAACTGGGTGGTTTTCCCAAAATAGAACTAGACTATAAAAACTTAAAATGAATAAGATTAAAAAAATACACCTCCTACTTTTATGCTTGTCATTCCATCTTGCTGGTGCACAAGAAAAAATTGCTTTATATGAGCAGGAGATCCCTAACCATACCGGTAACCCTTTAGCCGAGTCCGAGTTGCCACATTTCTTTGTATACAAACCAAATGTTACTGATGACCGAAACTGTGCCATACTCATCATCCCTGGGGGAGGATACGGAATGGTAGCGATAGATCATGAGGGGCATCAGGTAGCTAAGGAGTTGACCCAGGTGGGTTATACTGCATTCGTTTTAAAATACCGCCTGCCATCAGATCAGAACATGAAAGATAAAAAGTGGGGACCTTTGCAAGATGCACAGGCAGCCCTTGCACGTATTCGAGGGGAGTATGGGTTTAGCAAAGCTGGAGTATTGGGTTTCTCGGCGGGAGGTCATTTAGCCGGAACGCTCCTAACTTTATATAAATACCCGCAGATAGACCCTGCTTCTAAGGAAAATATAAAACCCGATTTTGGAGCTTTGTTATATCCGGTAGTAACTATGGGAGATCTTTACACGCACAAAGGATCAAAAGAAAACCTGCTTGGTAAAGAGCCTTCTCAAGAGGATTTAAACCTGTTTTCAGTAGAAAAAAACATCAACAAAAACACGCCCCCTATATTTATTATGCATGCAAGGGACGATCAAGCAGTCCCTTTTACCAATGCTACATTACTCGATGAAGCGCTCACCGATGCGAAAGTACGACATGAACTGTTTGTATATGAAAAAGGAGGTCATGGCTTTGGACTAAACAACTCAACGTCGTCCGAGAAATGGATCGATGCCCTACTACTTTGGTTAGATTCTTTATAATCTTTTTAACTGGGTCGAGATTTCTTTCACTTCATCTAGCTAACGGTGCGATAACCTAGGCATTTCTTATTGGGGTAACGTAAGGCTTTTTCCTAAAAAAAACCATCAATTAAGTGGAAGTCGCTTAAAGATTTCAAACCTAAAACTCACCAGCCTTTACACTTTGATGCTTATAAAAAAAGCATACTCATTCTATACCCCCTATTCTATAATTCATAACAAGCTTGCATCAACATCTCCACCCAATTTAAGGTAATAACTGCTCAGCTAGCACCTTTTAATCTATGTAACAATACTATAGGAATTCAACACCCTAAAAAACAAAATATCTTTCCCTAAACACCCTCTACAACCTCCTTAAACTAAGTCCAGCGCAAAAAAACCATTTAGCTTCTAGAGGAATTGGCCACTAGTTAGATTCATGGAGTCACCAATTCTTAAACCTTTTACAACTTATACAGTCAGAGAATATAGAAACAGGATGGTAGAACCTTAAAATTGAACGACATGAAAAGGCAATATATAAAACCCTTTATTTTGGGATTACTTCTCACAATTATCGGATTAACATTGAGCTTACGCTCCAATGCACAAAACGTTCAAGTGTCCATGGACTTGTTCTACCAAGAACTTTCTCCATATGGGCATTGGTATAACGACCCGGTATATGGAGATATCTGGCAACCGAGTAATGTAGGCCCTGATTTTTATCCTTATAGCAGTAATGGATACTGGGTGATGACCGAGTACGGAAACACTTGGGTATCGGATTACCAATGGGGCTGGGCGCCATTTCATTACGGTAGGTGGGTACACCTTGACCGCAGAGGTTGGGCATGGGTCCCAGGTTATGAATGGGGACCAGCTTGGGTAGAATGGAGAAGTGGCGGTGGTTACTACGGTTGGGCGCCTATGCAACCTAGCGTAGGAATACATGTAAATGTAGGTCTACCGATTAGCCTTTGGGTGTTTATTCCTTCAAGGCATATACATAGCAGAAGTTTCCATAGATACTGGAATAGAGGAAGTAGAAACATCTACAATAGGACCACCATCATCAACAATACGTATATTGTGAACAATAACAACTACTACGGCGGGCCGAGTAGAGGAGATATAGAGCGCACAACGGGTAGACGCGTATCTGTTAGACAGGTGCAAAGAGCTGAAAGACCGGGTGCAACAAGAGTG
>DXEZ01000189.1 GCA_019114715.1 Candidatus Sphingobacterium stercoripullorum
TGTCGGAAGGATTGAGTATAAATGAGGTGGAATAATTAGGGTCCAATAAAGAAGAAAATTAAATTCTTAATGAAGATAACAGAGCTTATACAACAACCTGAAGGGCGTACTATCGAGTTTAAGGAAAGACTTCCTAAAAAATCGGATTTAAACAAGACTATTGTCGCTTTTTCGAATGATGCAGGAGGAACTTTGATACTTGGTATTCAAGAAAAATCCAGACAAATTGTTGGAATTCCTGAAGATGAGTTGGTGGAGTATGAGGAACTTAATAAGCTACAAGCGGATAGCGATAAGCCGCTAAAGATAGCGACTATTTTTTCTTTCGCCGCTAACGAGGAGCAGAGCGCTATAGGTGAAATTGTAGATGAAAGTTTTGAACCCTCGGCTATGGAAAGTAGTGCCAAAGAGTTTTTGACCAGATCGATTAACGATTATAATGCTATGTTTAAGACCAACTATAGCATTGATAGCAATGGCTTTCAAAACTATTATAGAGACCTGGCTGAAAAGGTAAGGAATCAAGAGGTGGATCTGCTGATTGTAGTGGGTATGTTTTTAACGGGTTTTGATGCGCCCAGGCTGAATACTTTATTTGTCGATAAGAATTTGCGTTACCACGGATTGATTCAGGCTTTTTCACGCACCAACCGTATATACGATGTGACCAAGACCTTTGGTAATATTGTTACTTTTAGGGACTTAGAGAAAGCCACGGTTGACGCTATTACTTTATTTGGCGATAAGAACACTAAAAATGTGGTACTGGAGAAAAGCTATAAGGAGTATTTAGAAGGGTTTAAAGATGTGGCTACTGGGGAGGCCAAGAGAGGGTATGTGGAAATTGTCCAAGAGCTTAATGAACGTTTCCCTAATCCGGATGAGATTGATAAGGAAAGCGATAAGAAAGAATTTACTAAGCTTTTTGGAGAGTACTTGCGTATGGAGAATGTTCTTCAAAACTACGATGAGTTTACACATCTAAAGGCCTTCCAAGAAATTGACCGTGAGGATGCGGAGGCTGTGGCAGAATTTAAAGAGCAATATTTTATTAGCGAGGAAGACTTTGCATTACTGGGGAGAATTGAGTTTTTACCTGAGCGCAAAGCCCAAGACTACCGCTCCACGTATAACGATATTCGGGAATGGCTAAGGCGTGAGAAGAAGGCTAAGGAAGCGGAGGAGATGACTGTTGATTGGGATGATGTGGTTTTTGAGGTGGATTTATTAAAATCCCAAGAAATCAATTTGGATTATATCTTAGAGCTAATTTTTGAGAATAACAAAAAGACCAAAGATAAAGCTTCATTAATCCAGGAGGTTCGTAGAATTATTAGAGCCAGCGTAGGTAATCGTGCTAAGGAGAGTTTGATTGTGGATTTTATTAATGAAACCAATTTGGATGCTATTGAGGATAAGTCGAGTATAATCGACAGTTTCTTTACGTATGCGCAAAAGAAGCAGAAGCTGGAGGCTCGTGATATAATTGAGGAGGAAAACTTAAATGAGGAGGAGGCCAGAAGATATATCACTACTTCCCTAAAACGTGAATATGCAAGTGAGAATGGTACAGAGCTAAATAGCGTGCTTCCTCGGATGAGTCCGCTAAACCCGCAATATTTAACCAAGAAGCAGACGGTCTTTCAGAAGATTGTAGCCTTTGTTGAAAAGTTTAAGGGAGTAGGAGGACAGGTGTAGAAGCGCGTGGTGGGTAGTTGTAAAATGTCAGTTATCTAATTTTTTTACTTGGAATCAATCTTTAATATTAAATCTTTTTATGTCAGTCACTACAATAAGAAATACTATTAATCGAATAAAAGGAGATGTGGTGGATTTAAAGAAAAACCAAGCTAAAGAAAGAAAAAAAGAGCTGGATATTGAAGTAAAGATCAATGACCTACAAATTAAAATTGTTAAGTCAAAGAATCTGATAGCCGCTCAAAGATTTCAAAAACAAATTGATGCCAAGTCAAAAGAGCTTTCAAGAGTCAGTAGAAAGGTTATAGATTATCAAATAAAAATAACACAAAAAGGTAAACAGTTAGCTAAGGAACAGGGTAAACTTTCGAAAGAACTTGAAAAAGAGACTAAGAAATCACAGAATTCCGAATTGACATTTATGAGGAGGAAAAACCAGTTGAATAAATCAGAACTAGGCACTATTTGAAATGCTAGTAGAGAGCTTCAAAGACAACAGCAAGTTTTTCGAGGCTATGCTGCAATTGATAAGCAAGATTTATCGGGGAATGATGAAGAATATGATTTAAAAGAACTTGACGATTTATATTCGCGTATAGATGATGCTCTCTCCCAATTGGAAAAGTTAGGGCTTGGCCAAGAAATTATATTTTCTGAAATAGAAGAATTAAAATCTAAAAGTAGAAAGATTACCAAAAAGGATCTGAAAATGATGCTGATTGGAAAATTAGTAAGCTTTGGCGCTGGTAAAATGGATACAAGTAATATTGCTCAAGTTTTTGAAACAATAACAGATACTAATCTAACTAAACTATTGGCTGAGTAACAGGGGGAAAGAATATTGATTAACATTGATGGATTCCTGATTTAAAAAATGTTTTTGTCAAAGAACTAGGCTAATGAAAAAGGGGAAGGCTACAAGATTAAATTGAAAATGAAATGAATAGGTCTAAAATATATTGGCATATACAAATGAGTAAGCCTCAGGGACGGAATGGAAAGATAATTGATTCCAGTCTAATGCTGAAAGAGAAAAAACCAATTATAGGAACAGGAGAATGGGATGATATCCAGTGTAGGCATTTTAAAGGCGAAAATAATGGTCTAAAGAAAGGTGATATTGTTTTAGTCAGAGAAGGAAATACTCCTTTGGCGCTTGTTCAAGTATCAAGTGATTTTTTCCAAGATGAAAATCTTAAGAAAAAATATCTGCATATACATTATCGAAAGGTCAAAATTCTTGATTGGTATAATGGTTATGAAAAATTCCCCCAACCTCAGGGAACGTTGCAAAGACTAATTAATAATAATAATTCTAGGGAATTTATAGATAGCTATTATAACCGTATTTTAAAAGACGATAAGATGGAGTCAATAAAAAGATTACTTAAATATAAAAAACAAATTATCCTGCAAGGTCCACCGGGAACAGGGAAGACCAGAGAGGCCAAAATAATAGCACAGGAATTAATAGGCTTAAAAAGAGATGAGAAGTTAAATGAGAGTGCACAATTCAAACTGATACAATTCCACCCGAGTTATACGTATGAAGATTTTGTGCGAGGAATTACAGCAAAACCAAACGAAACCGGAGAAGGCATTGTTTATGAAGCCGAAAATAAAAGCCTGGCAGAATTTGCGGACAGGGCTTTAGAAAATTATAAAGAAAGTCAGGAATCGGGAGAAAGGACGGTTTTAATAGACAAGTTCAAGGCCTTTGTAAATTATGTAATTGAAGCAATTGATAAAGAAGAGAAGTTTGATATTTCTGAAAAAATCTATATTTATTCTGTTGAGGAGAGTCGGTTTAAATATAAAGGAGATGGATGGACTGCCCATCCCAATGGTTTGAATATGAATTTTTCACAACTGAAAAAGATCCTTGAATTAGGATTGAGTTCGCGTCAAGAAATTAACCGGTGTGAGGAGTTGAGCTCGTTGGCAAGACAACATGCTACTTATTATCATAATGTAATTCAGTTATATAAGAATTTCGTTTCTAAATTTAAACCTCAAAAAGAAAAAGTTGAGCTTAAAAATTA
This sequence comes from Candidatus Sphingobacterium stercoripullorum, assembly GCA_019114715.1. Classification (GTDB taxonomy): domain Bacteria; phylum Bacteroidota; class Bacteroidia; order Sphingobacteriales; family Sphingobacteriaceae; genus Sphingobacterium; species Sphingobacterium stercoripullorum. Next base: position 3,741 of record DXEZ01000189.1, read on the forward strand.
CGTGCTCATTATTGATGAAATCAATCGTGCCAATCTTTCCTCTGTTTTAGGCGAACTGATCTATGCTTTAGAATATCGTGGAAAAGCTGTGGATAGCATGTATGCAGCCAATGATTCTAAAGAGTTGATTTTACCTCCTAACTTATTTATCATCGGAACAATGAATACCGCTGACCGAAGCATTGGTCACATTGATTATGCCATTCGCCGCCGATTTGCTTTTGTAGAGATGTTGCCCAAAAGTTTAGAAGAAAATGATGAAATCTATTTTAATAGAGAAGGCTTTG
>DXEZ01000190.1 GCA_019114715.1 Candidatus Sphingobacterium stercoripullorum
ACATTAGGTCCAGATGGAAATATTGTTGAAAAGGGTAACCAAATTAGAATTGAATCTCGTTATACTACCTATGGAGTTTTCCAAAGCAAAGTTGTTACTGGAGTGGGGGGAATTCAAGTCTCGGGAAGCGATGATATACATACTACTTTTAATGTTATTGACCCGGCAAAAGGAAATGCTTTAAGCTCTAAGACAATCAATACCACCAACCTGACAGGTAATGGTGAATATGCAACGCTTTCAGGAATAGTACAATTTGGAGAAAATGAGTTTTTAACGGCACTAGTACCTTCTAGAATCAATTCAGATACGGGTGAGGGTGGTTCATCAACAGGTGAAACTGCATATCCAGACTCTGTTTGGATTGCTGCATTTGATCAAGACTTCAATTTATTACGAGTGTATGGAGATGATCGATTAGGGTACGCTTCAGGAAGATTCAGGTCGCAGTATTACTCCACTATTGGTTCGGATGATAATGGCAATTTATATGTCTTTTCACCTTCAAATGACGATCGTTCAACTCGTCCTGCAGGGGTAATAAGAATTAACCAAGGAGAGGAAAAGTTCGATGAAAGTTATTTCTGGGATATTGAAGGTTCTTTAGGTGCTGAAAAAGACAGTAAGTTTTCAAATGTTTACCACGTTACTGGTGATTATTTTGTGCTAGACTTTAGAAGAATGGCCGAAGAAGATCCTAATCAAGAAGTGGCTCGTCCAAATGCTTTAGCAGTATTGAATGTGGTTACAAAGGAATTGACATGGGTAAGCGGATTACCTGAATATACTAAAAACCCTATGTTCGGTAACCCCATCGCTGAAGATGGAAAGTTGTACATTCCAGTTTCTTTAACTACAGGAGAAAAACCAGCTGTTTATATTGTTGATGTAGCTACAAGTAGTGCTAAAAGAGGTATAGAAGTAGATGCTTCACAAATCACCGCAGTTGGAAAACTAAAACAATAAGAATTAATTAGTACCTCTTTTAATTGGCCGCTCCTTTAAATAGTAGCGGCTAATTAATTTTTAATGTTATGGAAGAATTTGCTTTTATGGAGTCTTTAACTGATGAAGTAGCTCCAAGAAATCTGTCTGTGGTGCAACAATCCCTGTGGTATTTTAAAAAGGGGGATTGGCAGACTGCACACCACTTAATAGATCATTTACAGGATCCTGTTTCCTGTCATATCCATGCTTTCTTACACAGAGTCGAAGGCGACTTGCCAAATGCTAGATACTGGTATAATAGAGCGAATAAACCATTCTATCAAGCGAGTATAGAGCTTGAATGGAAGGAGCTTGTTAGTGAATATGTTTTTAATGAACTATAGACCTTGTCTGCTTACTAATAACTAGTGTTGTTATAAAATCCTTGAAAAGTGGTTGTCTAAATGTTTTCTTATTGCTGTGCGGTATTCCTGCACGTTTTTTCTTTTTAATACCTCAACTAGCTCTTTGTGGGATATAAATTCATTGCTGCTAACTGGCTTTTCAAGTAACCCACTGTCGTGGACGTATTGAAACATCGGAAGGAGCATGTTTTGTAGTTCGCTTAAGACTTGATTGTCACATATTTCATAGAGTTTCCCGTGGAATCTTATCTCATCGTCTATCTGCCATTTGCTAGCTACATCTCCTGTAGCAATTTCATTAGCAATAATTTCTAATTCTTTCAAATCTTCTGGTGTGATCCTGCTAATAATTAAATCCGCCATTCCAACCTCTAGTGCTAGTCGCATTTCGAAAATGTCTTTCAACGTGTTTTCATCTAGTATTGCAGGATGTAAAATCTTTTTAATGGGATCCAGTAAATTAGGGTTTTTTAAAACGGAACCTTTGTGTTTTTTCGTTTCAATCAATCCTACTGTTTTTAGCCGTAATAAAGCTTCCCGTATTACCGTTCTGCTAACGCCCAAATTTTCTGCAAGATCAATCTCTCTTGGTAATATATCACCAACTTTTAGCTTGTTCTCTTTAATGATATCAATGAGTTTTTGCTCTACTCTATCCACCAAACTCGATGTATCAATTGATTTAAGTTTAATAGTATTTCCTAATTGATTAATTCCCATTTCGATTTAAAATTAATAGTCTGCACCAAAACTAGTAAATATGTTTGATATAATTCAAAAATCACTATATTTGAATATTATGTATTACATAAGTTTTTGATTGAAGCTTATTTCAAGGACAATGAATGTAATACATAAATCAACATAATGGGGAGAGGGCATGTTTTATGTGTACTACAATATTGTAACATATGCGCTCCCACCAGCTTGACTAACGTATATTAGAGATTAAAAAATAAATTTCGGATCTAAATAAAGATAAATCTTAAAACCGTATTATGTATACTAAAGAAGATATTATAAATCTAGGTGCTTTTTATAAAAGTCAATTATTAGAGGATACTGTACCGTTTTGGTTTCCAAAATCTTACGATTATGAGAATGGCGGTTATTTATTAATGCGCGATTTTGATGGCAGTTTAATTGATGAGGATAAAGCGGTGTGGATTCAAGGCAGAGCGTGCTGGCTCCTTAGTACTTTGTATAATACTGTTGACAAAAAGCAGGAATGGCTCGATGGTGCAAAATTGGGTTATGAATTTCTCAAAAATCACTGCTTCGATTCAGATGGACGGATGTATTTTCATATGGATAAAACGGGTAGACCCATTAGAAAAAGACGGTACTATTTTTCGGAGACTTTTGCGGTGTTGGCATTTGCTGCCTATGGAAAGGCAAGTAATGACAGCGCGATTAAGCAGGAAGCTGTTACACTTTTTAAAAAATGTATAGCTTATGAAAGTGGCGAGGTTCCTTTAGAACCAAAGTTTGAAAACACAAGGCCCTTAAAAAGTATAGGCCCCGCTATGATCATGATGAATACGGCTCAGCAACTTAGAGAAATTCTCGATACCAATGAATTTGATGGCTATATCGATCAATGGATTGATTATATTGAAAAGTATTTCGTGAAAGATGATATTCGCTGTGTCATGGAACAGGTCAATTTAGACGGATCAATTAGTGACCACATAGCGGGGCGTCAATTAAATCCCGGTCACGCTTTAGAAGCTGCTTGGTTTGTTTTACACGAAGCACAGTATAGAAGTCATAATCCACATTTAATAAACTTAGGATGCAGAATGATTGATTATATGTGGGAGCGAGGATGGGATAAGGAGTTCGGAGGAATTCTTTACTTTAGGGATGTATATAATAAACCGGTTCAGGAATATTGGCACGATATGAAATTCTGGTGGCCACAAAATGAAACCATCATTGCTACTTTGCTTGCGTATATCTTAACCGGAAAGGCTAGGTATGGAGAAATGCATGCGAAAATACATAATTATGCATACAGCCATTTTCACGATAATAAGCACGGCGAGTGGTACGGATATTTGCAGCAAAACGGTAAAATATCGCAGACAGCTAAAGGGAACTTGTTTAAAGGGCCTTTTCACTTACCTCGTCAGGAATTGTACTGCTATCAATTAATTGAAAAATACATAAAAGATGCTTAAAACTCAGTCTTTTTTATTGATTTTGTGGCTGATAGGCACTGTTCTTTCAACTGCACATGCCCAAAGTAATATCATACCAATGCCCATTTCTATAGCAACAGAGGACGAATTGGTAGATTTATCGAAAGGAATAGTTATAGATACTAGCCAGCTCACTGATGAGCAGCTTCAACAAATTCAAACTTTCAGTACAGCGCATAATATTCCAGTGCACACCCAAAAAAAAACTGGCGCTGTTCGACTCCTATTTAAAACCAGATTAACTATGCAAGTTGAGCCCTGGCAAGAGGAGGAAGCTTATGAGTTGAAAGTTCGTAAACGCGTGATTATAATATCTGCTAATCATCAAAAAGGTTTTCATAATGCTTTTCAAACCTTAAGACAACTGGATGTTACTGATCGTCATTTACAAAAGATGACTATAAACGATGTTCCAGCATTTCCTTTTCGAGGTTTTCTGATCGATGTAGGAAGAAACTTTTTACCCCTAGAGTTGATAAAAGAACAAATAGATTTTATGGCTCTTTATAAACTGAATGTTTTACACTTTCATTTTACTGAAGATATCGCATGGAGGCTGTTTTCCGGTAAATACCCTGGATTAACAGCAGCAGACAATATGCTAAGAAATAAAGGTGACTTGTATACGGCGAAACAGTTTCAAGAGATTATTGATTATTGCAAAAAAAACAACATTCTTTTGCTTCCAGAAATAGATATGCCAGGGCATAGTGATGCTTTTACCCGATTTTTTGGTGTTGATATGCAAAGCAAGAAAGGAATGATTCATATCAAAGAGCTTCTTAAAGAGTTTAAAGAGAATTTTCCAGAATTGGAATTTCTGCATATAGGAGGCGATGAAGTGGAAATAAAAAACAAGAACTTTATGCCAGAGATTACCCGGTATGTAGAAAGTTTAGGGTTTAATAAAACCATGGGATGGGATCCAGGATCCAATTTGGAACCCCAGACGATAAGACAGTTGTGGATGGGTGGGCCAGAGCGAGTGGTAGAGTCTGAAAGTATGTTCATAGATTCTAAGCACTTGTATATAAATCATATGGATCCCTTAGAAACAGTTACTACTTTGTTTTATAGGAAAATTGGAGAAGTAGGAAAACACCACTCTTCTTTATTAGGAGCAACCTTGTGTGTATGGCCTGATCGGTTGATTGAAAAGCCTTTGGATATGTATTTACAAAGTGCAGTATTCCCAGGAATGTTGAGTTTCTCAGAAAGAGTTTGGAGAGGAGGGGGATTAAGCGGGTGGGTGGCCAATATTCCCACAAAACGGTATCAAGAGTTGGATTTCATTGAGTTTGAAGCTAGGATTTTAAATCATAAAAACATTTGGTTCCAAGGGAAGCCTTTTCCCTATCAAAAACAGAGTCACCAAATCTGGGATTTAATAGGGCCATATGCTAACGGGGGAGATGTTTTTAAGAGCTTCGGTTTGGAGGAAGATCCAACTAATCAAGATGTGTATGTTTCCCAAAAGGCTATAGGTGGAACTGTAGTGTTGAGACATTGGTGGGACCCGTTAGTTGCTTCAGCTATTGAAAAACCGCAGGAAAATACAACTTGGTATGCGCGAAGGTTTATATGGAGTGATGAAGAAGTACAGAAGAAATTTTGGATAGGATTTAATGATTTATCAAGGTCATATGCTAGTGATTCTCCGAAGTTAAATACTTGGGATGATAAGGGCAGTAAGGTTTGGGTAAATGGATCGGAAGTGATGCCCCCCGTTTGGACTCATGCTGGGGAAAAGGGAGATATGGAGCGGGCCTATGTGGATGAGGGCTACAGTTATAGGGAGCCTACTTTAATAACATTAAAAAAAGGATGGAATGTGGTTCTATTAAAGGTTCCTGTGGCGAGCTTTCAAGGAAAAGATTGGCAGAATCCAACCAAGTGGATGTTTACATTTGTTGAAGTTGAAAATTAATTATACATGGTATTATGAAAAAAATGTTTTTATTGATTGCTTTTGCGTCTTTGTATTTAGTAATGTATGCGCAAGAAGTTGATGTTTTTAAAGCAGGTGAGGATGGCTATGCTAGCTATAGAATCCCCGCGATTGTAAAGCAAAAAGATGGATCGTTGGTAGCCTTTGCTGAAGGTAGGGTTGCTCACGCAGGTGATTTTGGCGATGTGGATATTGTATATAAAGTGAGTAAAGATAACGGGAAGACTTGGGGGAAGTTAAACGTCCTAGTAGATTACGACGAACTTCAAGCAGGGAATCCAGCACCTGTAGTTGACTTGTTAGATTCTCGATTCCCCAATGGAAGATTGATTCTATTTTATAATACAGGAAACAACCATGAGCATGAGGTGCGTAAAGGCAATGGCATGCGTGAAGTGTGGTTTATCACCTCTGATGATTTTGGTAAAAGTTGGAGTATACCTAAAAATATTACCACTCAAGTTCACCGACCTAATCAAAAAGATATTAATCCAGATTATCAATTTTCTGAAGATTGGAGGGCTTATGCAAACACGCCAGGGCATGCAATGCAGTTTGATTCGGGTAAATTTGAAGGCCGTATTTTTGTCCCTGCTAACCATTCAATTGGTGAGCCTAAAGAAGCTGGAAGAGATTATTTTGCACATGGCTACTTTTCGGATGACCACCTTGAAAGCTTTGAAATAGGAGAAAGCGTGAGCTTTGAAGGGGGGAATGAATCAATGGCGGCACAGATTAGTAAGGATGGATTGTATATGAATACTAGAAACCAACAAGGTAATACGAAAAATCGCATAATAAGTGTTTCTAGAGATGGTGGAGCTACTTGGGATACGACCTATTACGATCAAAATCTTCCTGATCCTATTAACCAAGGTTCGGTGCTTTCATGGAGACATGGTGATAAGTACATCTTAGCCGTATGTAACGCTGCAGATTCTGTTCATAGGAACAATCTAACCTTAAGAATATCGGTTGATAAGGGGAAGACCTGGAAAAACAAATATAGCATTGCAGTGGCTCCAGAAGGAAAAGAGCCATCGTTCTCTGCTTATTCTGATTTGGTATTGATAGGCAGAAAGAAAATGGGTGTTTTGTATGAAAAAGATGGCTACAGTAGAATTGTGTTTCACACTCAAAAGATACAGTATTAACAGGAGTTTTTGCTTTAATTTACAGCTGGTAAGAGCTTGATAAATTAGAGGTTTCGCTGTTTGGAATTTTTAGTAGGAAAACCAATCACGGATATACAGTAAGAACTAATTTCTACTTATAGCCGTATTGGTTTTCTTTTTTGGAGCTGATTCAAGGATGTTCAGAGGAAAGTTAATATCTTTTTATTAAGAGTAAAGGCATGTACCAGTGCACATGTAGTTGACGTTTTGCTCCTGCGGGAAGCTGAACGGTTATTTTATTGTTTATTTATAAATGCATTATCTTAAAAACTAAGAGGTTTTAAAGGCTTTTTTCACGGCTTAGCAATTTATCAAGGCATTAGAGTGATTTAATCGCTTCTTAACTTCAATTAGTAGCAGTATTTTTTTATCTTGCATCCGCATTATGACTTTACAACAACATTTATATATAACTTATAGTGGCATTAGATAGAAGAATATTTTTAAAGAGCTTAGGTGCATTGGGATTAGCCACTGCACTAGACTCTGCGCAAGCGAGAGCTTTCAATAACAAGAACAGTAAGCTTGAATTTTTAACCCAGCCTTACCTCCAATATGTCGATGATTCTGAGGTTAGTATTTCAGTTTTCACCAGTGTCAAATCATTTTGTTATCTAGAGGTAGTCGATGAAAGTGGAAACTTAATTGAAACAGTTTATCAGCTGGATGATGGGATGAGAAATGCAAATGCAACTTTCTTTAAGTTCCGTGTTAAACACAATAATGCGAATTTCAGTTATAAAGTAGTCTCCAAGGAGGTTCTTTTATTTGATCCGTATAAGGTAGAATATGGTGATGTAATAGAAACGAAAATTTACAAAACTAATTTGCCATTTCTTTCTGAGGATACCGCACATGTTCTTATTTTAAATGATGTACACGAAGATGTTAGCACCTATAAAGAGCTTTATGACCATAGCGAGCTCAAGAGAAAAGATTTGGTATTACTTAATGGGGACTCCTTTCATTACGTTACCAAGGAGAAAGATTTAATAGAGAAGTTATTTATTCCAGTTACGGATGTTTTTGCCTCAGTCACGCCTTTTATTATGATTAGGGGGAACCACGAGACCAGGGGCTCTTTTGCTAGAGATTTCAAAAAATATTTTGATTACCCGGAAAATAAGTTTTATCAAAGCTTCACACTAGGTTCTACATTCTGGATAATTTTAGATGGAGGCGAGGATAAAGAAGATTCACATCCGGTATATGCTGGTGCAGTTGATTACGATAGCTACCGTCTTGAGCAGCGCGAGTGGCTTCAGAAAGAACTGAATTCCAAGGCTTGTAAATCAGCTAAAAGAGTAATCGTTGTTAACCACATACCATTTTTTCATTCCGATGAGTGGCATGGAACTCTACACAACCGCTCGTGCTTCCACGACTTACTGCAAAAACACAAAGTTACAGCTTTAATTTCTGGTCATACCCATAGGTACGGTTACTACCCGGCAGATAGGGATCACAACTACAGTATTTTTATTGGCGGTGGCCCTAAAAAGGGAAGACGCACTTATGTTGAAGTAGTAAGTTCGAAAAAAGCATGTCAAATAGTACTTAAGAAGGATGATGGAGAGATTATAGGACAATTAGCCTAATTGCAGTACTCGTAAAAAAGTAACATGAAAAAATTATTTAACAATCTCCTATTTAAAGTCGTTCTAGCGATCTTTTTAGGGATTTTATTAGGAGGAATCTTACCTGAGTCGATAAGTAGAGTATTTGCCACATTAAATGGCCTTTTTGATCAGCTCCTGAAGTTTTTGATTCCATTAATTATCGTGGGATTAATTGTCCCTTCAATTGCAAAACTTGGTGATACAGCAGGTAAGCTCTTGTTAATCACTATTGCATTGGCTTATGGATCAACGATTTTTGCAGGTGTTTCCTCTTTTGCGATCTCTAAAATTGTATTCCCCTCACTATTAGCGGGACAAAATATCAGTTCTGTTGCTGAAGGTGACTCCGGGTTGGAGGCTTATTTTACTTTAGATATTCCCCCTTTGTTCGACGTGATGAGTGCTCTAGCTATAGCTTTTTTATTAGGCATTGGATTAGCTAAGAAAGGAGGAATTACCCTATTTAAGATGGCTGAAGACTTTGAGGTGATAATTACCTTTTTAATTGAAAAGCTTATCATTCCCCTTTTACCGATATTTATTTTTGGAATATTTTTGGATATGACTTACGCAGGTAAGGTCATGGTGATCTTGAATGTGTTTTTGAAAATAATC
>DXEZ01000191.1 GCA_019114715.1 Candidatus Sphingobacterium stercoripullorum
TTTGAATACCCATTGCCATTAGCAATACACATCCAGCAAAATGCTGTCCCCCAAAACTAAAATAAGCTTCATCAACAAAAACGACAATAATTAATAAACACTCCAGAAACACCGGCGCAATAAATCGACTAGGTAGTTTATTTTTAATAATTATTTCTATAAGTAAGGTAGAAAGAAAGGCGCCAGCTAAAAAACTGAGAACATAAAGCAGGAAGAATGATCCCACATAAAAATTGGCTTTAGAAAACTCGCTCGCCCACAATCCAACATGTCCGGTGACATTTGTTGTAAATAAGCCAATATACAACACACCAATCACATTAATCATCCCAGCAACAAAAGATAGGTAAGATGCTATGTGCGCGTTGTGCTTTCGAGTACGTTTCCTGCCAACATGAAAAAACATATAATAGCTTACTAAAATTCTTTTAAAGATCCACTAACAAATAGGAAAGGTAAATAACATTTGTTAACTCTCCAATATTTTGGAAGCGAATTACCCACAAGATCCAGCGGAGATAGAAAGCCCTATTCTAAACTATCCATTGGTTTTTTGTCCTCTACTTATCATAAAAACACCATATTTATGATTTACATTTTTATCAAAGGCACCCCATATTTTGGCTTCACCCATTACGAAAATTCCAAAACCTGTTTTACTTGTCCATATACTCCAAATTAAAAACACTCTTAAAAGCTACTAGAGAAATCTCACTTCATGTAACAAAAGCCATTGAAAAGTAAAACCATTCATTTTTGCAACAAAAAGAATAAAATGAGTCAAAATTTACAAAAACAGTTACAAGGAGTCCACAACACTCAAAATACCGTAAACAAATTAACAGTTTATTGGTTTTAAAAAAACTATACAGCCTTTATTTTGCATATATCAAAAAATCTTCTTTTATTTGTCTACCGTTTAGGGTATTAGATGAATAAAAACAAGAAAATATCGCTTATAGATTCTTATACAAAGCTTTCAACGCTTGTAATAAGGAGAGCTGTGTTTTTATTTTTAGACTCAAATCTAATTAGCCGACGATGCCGACGACCATTTCTGCCACGAGTTTGAAAATAAGGCAGACAACCTCCAGTTCGTAAAAATCACTCAGCTCGATGATTTTGGTTAATTCTATTATTTATTTACCCATAAGTATTCATAGGTCGTAATCAACATGTTTAACGATGAATTTAAAGTAACTGCAGCAAGCAGCGAACACAAACAATTTGCACAGGAAATCTGTGATGAAATGTTTGAATCTGCAAAAGCCAGAGGAACTGGTATTGCAAGACGAACTCCAGAATATATATCCCAGAAAATGGACGAGGGAAAAGCTGTGATAGCCTTTCATAAAGACGGAAGGTGGGCAGGTTTTTGCTATATAGAGACTTGGAGTCACGGAGACTACGTTGCAAATTCAGGATTAATTGTTTCTCCAGAATTTAGAAAAACAGGATTAGCTAAAGCTATTAAAAAACGAGTTTTTGATCTATCCAGACAGAAATATCCAAAAGCTAAAATATTTGGATTAACAACAGCTTTGGCCGTCATGAAGATCAATTCAGACTTAGGTTACGAGCCAGTCACTTATTCAGAATTAACGACAGACGATGCCTTCTGGAAAGGATGTGAGAGCTGCGTGAACTTTGAAATACTAAAAAGCAAGGGGCGGAAGAATTGTATGTGCACAGCCATGCTATGGGACCCTGCAGAAAAAGAAAAGGAACTAAAAGAAAAGCAGCAGCGCAAAATGGAGGCGAAGGAGCGCTTAGAGAGAATAGTAAAAAAACAATCGTTATTAAAACGGTTACAAAGAAAATTATGGAAGCCGATTAAAAAAATGGTGGCTTTTCATTGATCATTAAATATAAGAATTATAAAATATCATGAGTGAGAACAAAAAGAAGGTAGTTTTAGCGTTTAGTGGTGGTTTAGACACCTCCTACTGCAGTGTCTATTTATCAAAAAACTTAAACCTTGAGGTACACTCCGTACTGGTAAATACGGGAGGTTTTGAGCAAGAGGAATTAGATGCAATTGAAAAAAGAGCCTATGAGCTCGGCTCCAAAACTTACAAAGTAATAGACGAAACCGATACTTTTTATAAGGACTGTATTAAACACTTAATATTTGGGAACGTTCTGAAAAACGGAACTTACCCCCTTTCCGTCTCTGCAGAGCGGGTTTGCCAAGCGACTGCTATCGCTTACTACGCAAAAGAAGTAGAGGCAGACTTTATAGCACATGGATCCACGGGTGCAGGGAACGACCAGGTCAGGTTTGACATGATTTTCAATACGATTGTCCCTGAGCTACCTATTTTAACTCCCATTAGAGATCAACAGCTTTCAAGAGAGCAAGAAATTAACTTCTTAAAAGAAAACGGCTTTTCATACAACGCTGAAAAAGCGAAGTACTCGATTAACAAAGGAATCTGGGGCACTTCTGTTGGGGGGGCCGAAACGTTAACATCCCACCAGTACCTTCCCGAGGAAGCATGGCCTACACCGGTAACCGAGAGCCAAAGCAAACAAATACACATTGACTTTAAAAAAGGTGAGCCCGTTGCTCTAAACGGAAAATCCTTATCTCCGGTAGAGGTGATAAAAGAACTTCAAGCCATCGCTCAACCTTTTGGAATTGGTAGAGATATCCATGTGGGTGACACCATCATTGGAATAAAAGGTAGAGTGGGATTTGAAGCAGCAGCACCAGTATTAATCATTAAAGCGCATCATGCCCTAGAAAAGCACACGTTGACAAAGTGGCAATTGAGCTGGAAAGAACAATTGGCTTTATTTTACGGCAACCACATGCACGAGGGGCAATTACACGACCCAGTAATGAGAGATATAGAAGCCTTCTTGCAGTCCTCTCAGGAAACTGTAACAGGTAGGGTATATTTAGAACTACACCC
>DXEZ01000192.1 GCA_019114715.1 Candidatus Sphingobacterium stercoripullorum
CTGCAGAGAATGTCCTTCAAGCATGGAACAAAGCATTAGAATGCGATCCAGTATCCGCTTTTGGAGGTATTTTAATTACCAACACACAGGTAGATAAAGATACTGCACTGGAAATTAACAAACTGTTTTTCGAGGTGTTAATTGCTCCTGAGTATACCGAGGATGCACTTGAAGTATTGACGGAAAAGAAAAATAGAATTATCCTACGTAGAAAAGATCACGAACTTTCGAAAAAACAATACAAAAGCCTACTCAATGGTGTAATCGAGCAGGACAAAGACCTGGTAATCGAAGGAGAAGATCAAATGGAGGTGGTGTCCGAAACTAGACCTACAAGCGCGCAGCTTGAAGATTTACTTTTCGCCAATAAAGTGGTTAAACACACCAAATCCAATGCGATTGTTCTAGCTGCAGGAGGTCAATTATTTGCTTCAGGAGTAGGACAAACATCTCGAGTGGATGCATTAAAACAAGCCATTGAAAAGGCCCGCTCTTTCAACTTCGATCTAAGTAAAGCTGTTATGGCATCGGATGCTTTCTTCCCTTTCCCAGATTGCGTAGAGATCGCTGCTGAAGCAGGGATCAAAGCAGTAGTACAACCTGGAGGTTCCATCAAAGATAAGCTATCTATTGAAATGGCAAACCAAAAAGGAGTCGCCATGGTAACAACAGGTGTAAGACACTTCAAGCACTAAGCTTAATAGATATATACTCGCCTTAAGTATTTTCATTTAGGGCGAGTTTACCATTATCAATTACCCCAATTTCTAAAGCTATCCGGTAGCTTTTCTACTCTTAGTAGCCTCAGGAGTTTAGAGAGAACCTCTAAAGGAGCAATAAACTTTCCGAATATAACTTCTTAAAATCTACTTTCCTTCGAGGATCAATAATCTCCATTCTCCCGTCTGGATATACCAATAAACTATGCGGGATACCATTTAGATGAAAGGCATCTTCAACTTCCCTTAACTTTTCAAAAGCATACAATGTTCGCCAGGGAATTTCATATTCTTTTAACAGCTTTTCAAATCTACCAATATTCTTTTTTTCATCGATAGAGACATAGGTTAACACCAACTCCTTTCCTAGCTCACTATGGATCTTCTTTAAAATGGGAATCTCCTCTATACAAGGAATGCAATAAGATGCTGAAAAAACAATAAGATTCAACTTGGAGCTGTCCACTACTAACTGCTCATGGGCATCAGAAGCTAAACTCACTAGCTCCATATTCTGAAAGCTACCCATTAAATACCTCTGGATTTTCCTAGCCCACTTGGTATCTTTATGTCTGTTAGACAAATTTAAATATACGCGATTAACATCCTCTTTAGTTTTGAAATTAGCTAAGTTACTTGAAAGGTATGTTATCAGATATCGAGAGCTGGGGTACTTCTTTGCCAGATTTTCATAAGAAATTAAATATTCCTCATAAGACTTTTCGCTACTTCCGTAAGACATAAACCAGCTGAAATACGGGTCCTGAGATCTTACATTAATATCCGACTCTGGTGCATTAGCAAGTAACTCAAAGTCTTCGGAAATCAAATCGCCAAATAAAGTCTTTTTATCTTCACCACCACCAGTAAAGCTAGCTCCATTTTCAAATATAGAGCTCCCAATATAGGAAGCATGAATAAGTGAGTTGCTGTCTTCCACGCCAATATTTGAAATGGCTACTTCTCTCCCATCACCATTATAAATAAACCGGACTTCCTTTGCAGTGTTGCTTATCGTATCGAATGTATGAACCATAAGCTTCATGAACTCAGCTTGCTCAACAACGGTATCTGGAATATGAAATCGCCATGTATCTATAGCGGACTGTTGACCAAGAAATAACACATCGTTCCCGCCGGTATAATCGCAAAGGAATAGGTAGTCAAAGGGAGCGTTGTCTAATTTCACGGTGAGCTGGTAATAGCTCTCCTTCTTCTCTTGTCCAAAAGAGAGGAGTAGCTGGCTCAGAGGCCAAAACAATAGCAAATACTTTTTCATAGTGAAAAACACTAAAAAATATAACGAATAAATCCCTATCAGCTCCTATTGCTTGACTCACCCTATACTGGCAACTAACAACTGCACTTCATATTAGCGCTAAAGCAAAATGCTCCCAAAAGGGAGCACTTTTAATAAACACTAAAATTCAAAATTATGAAAAAGAATAAAAATCTCCACTCCAAAGTAAACTGCTAAACGATAGTTTTATTAAAAACCTTCTCGTTCAAGCATTAAAATTGCGTGGTGTGGTACAATATAATATTTTTCTCCGTCATATTTTACTTCTGTCGCTAAATTTAATTGGAAAATTGCTAAATCGCCTTCTTTCGCTTGCAATGGAATGTACCTAACCACCTCATCTTTCGGCTTCCAGTCTTCCCCTTCATCACTCACCGTAGGGATTACGTAACCTGGCCCGGTTTTAATAACATAGCCTCTTTGTACCTTCTCTTTTTCTTCCACTCCGGGAGGTAAATACAAACCACTTTCGGTTTTCCCACTACCTTGGACCGTTTTAATTAATACTCGGTCCCCTACGATTATAACTCGCCTTAATTTGTTATCCTCAGAAATCGAAAAACTCATATTAATATGGATTAAAAATTCACGCAAATATACGGATTATTCCGCGATCTAAAGCTGGTGAAGAGAAACGAAAAACAGCTTTTAGCTCACTAAAGCAAGCACGAGCATGCCGCTTGCTGTGGCAATGGCAAAGCTTAGCAAAGTGCCAATTAGTATATATTCGGTTAGTTTTCTGTCTTTGGACTCCTTTAAGTCACCGAATCTAAAAATAGATTTCGCAGCCAATAAAAAGCCTATCCCTTCCCAGTAGCCTGAAACTACAAAGGTAAACACAAAAAGGCGCTCTAAGATCCCTATATACTTCCCTGCATTGATTAAAGACTCATCGTGGCTTTGATCAATGGAGCTGGACCAATCTTTCAATAGCACCTGTATACAAATTCCACTCACAAATGTGATAAAGATAATCGCCGTTAAATAGACCCAAAAGCTCTCCTCTATAGGAAAAGATCGAATCTCAGGAATGGCCTCAATAAATACGCTTGCTAGGAAAAGTATACTCGCTAGATGCAGGGTTTGATCGATAAAAAACCAGATTCCTTTGCTGCTAGTTTTTTGCCCATAAAGCTTAAGAACATCAATTAATCCGTGCGTAATAGCAATGGATAGCGCTAATGGCCAGTAGCTGAAATCCCACAACAATACTAAGACTAAGGCGCCATGAATTAGTAGGTGTAAATAGAGCTTTAAGGAGCGCACCTTAAAGCGCTCTTTATCCACTACCCAGGAGCTGGGCTGCAGGATGAAGTCCGCTATTAAATGCGCTAAAACCAATTTTAAGAAGAATATCATGATAACAAAGAGTTTATTTTTTCAGTAAACTGCCTTTCTACTGCCAGCAGCTTATCGATATGTGCGCGGTTCCACCGCCCGCTAACGCCACTTTGCTTAATGCCTAAGCGCTCACCGATCTCAGACTGGGTGAATGCAGGATTTTTCAACACCTCCCAAAATAGCTCCGCCGAAGATGTTGACCAGCGCTCAAAGACCACTTCCAGCAAGCTTAAATACAGGTTCATTTCTTGATCAAACTCCCCCCAGTTGCTTTTTAGGCCTATGGTAATCTGTTCCTTTTTTAGCCTATCGAACTTCTCCCCTGCATATATGTAAGCAGGACCATTGTTTTCCGAAATCGCATCACCTAGGTAAGTTTTCTCACCAATACCTATAGCCATCCGCACATCCAAAGGACTCTTAGCCTGTCCGCTATTAGCTGGAGTAATGCCTTTTATGAGTGCTTTGATTTTTAAAGCGACATTTAACGCATCCTTAGGGTCATCAAGTTCTATCTGGAAGAAGTCTCCCCACATAATCTCCCATTTGCTAGGTGACGAGCCTAAGGTGTTTAAATACGCTTTTAGTGGATCTAGCCACACCTGCTGATTGATAAGCTTACGTGAAGATACAATATCTCCTTTAATTACTGCATACATTGCTGCGTCCCTTTCTTTGACTTATTACACAAATATACAATAATATATTTTATTGTACAATTAAGCAATATTTACAATTATTGCAGCAATAGACAATTATAGGTAAAGCAGATAAACTCCACTCAGCCCCACCCCCTTAGAGAACAATCAATTATTAAGCTTATGTAAAAACACAGGTTCCTAGTAATAAGCATTAGCATATTCCATTAAAAATCGTATTTTCGTAGACACTAGTGTAGCAAGCTTTAGATTAACAAAGCGATAGCAGGTAGATACATATTGATACAATGGATTTTTCACAAGCAGAAGAGAATTACTTAAAAGAGTTATTGAGTTTATCGTTAGAACAAGGGCATGCGCCTATCAACCTTTTAAGCAAGCGCTTAAATATAAAAATGCCTACAGCCAATAGCATGACTAAGAAAATGGCTGAGAAAGAACTCGTAAACTACGAAAGCTATAAACCCATCAGCCTAACTCATAAAGGAAAGAGAGAAGCTGCTTTAATATTAAGGAGGCACCGCCTAACGGAAATGTTTCTGGTGGAAAAAATGGGGTTTGGCTGGGAAGAGGTACACCCTATCGCGGAGCAAATTGAACACATCAAGTCGCTCAGGTTTTTTGAGAAGATGGACGAAATATTAAACTACCCCGCTTTCGACCCTCACGGCTCGCCCATTCCTGATAAAGACGGGAATATCATCGATACCAATAGTAAGCTGCTGACGAAAGCAGAGGTGGGCAATACCGTTACCTTTACGGCTGTTAGAGATTCTAACGAAGATTTCTTGAAATTTTTAAACAAGAAAAACCTGAATTTAGGAGCTAAAATTAAAATATTAGCTAAAGAAAGCTTCGATAGCAGCATGTCTGTTGAAATTGATGGTTCTCACCAAGAGGAACTCAGCGCAGTAGCCTGCGAGAGGATGCTCGTGGTAGCTGATAAGTAATTAAGAACTACTATTCAAGCTTCTTATTACCTTTCATTCTATAGCGCTTATAAAGCTTTATTAGTAGCATAAGCACTATAGCTAGAGAAAGCAATCCCACTAAACCAAAAATCCAGTTTATCGTACTCTTTAATACCACTAGAAAGACGATGGCAAAGAGAATAATGGTAGCCACCTCGTTCCATAATCTAAGCTGGGAAGAACTCCATTTCAATTCTTTCCTAGCCAGCTGAAACATCATCTGCTGAGACTTGAAGTGGTAAAATATTAGCCCCACAACAAAAAGCAGTTTAAAATGCATCCACCCCATTTTTAGGAGTCCGGGGTTGAGATACAATAAAGTTAGTGCGGATGCGATCACCAGGTACATAGCCGGTGTAGCGATCACCCACCACAACCTTCTTTCCATAAGCGTAAACTGCTTATGGAGAATATCAAACTCTAACTGAGATTTATCCTTTGCCTCTTGGTGGTATATAAATAGCCTAGGCATATAAAACAAGGCCGCCATCCAGCATACGACAAATATGATATGTACGGCCTTGGTATACAGATAAATCATTACAGCATCTTAATGTTTACTTTAACAACTATATTCGTTAGTAACGGTACTCACGAACAACATCTATAGCGTATTTAACCTTATCGAATTCCATATCCGGCATGATACCGTGGCCCAGGTTAAATATAAATCCTTTGTGATCTTTCATCCTCTCAAAAAGCTCATGAATCTTCGCTTTAATAACCGGTTTATCGGCGTATAAAATAATAGGATCAAAGTTTCCTTGAATCGCCATAGCTTCTGGCAACTTACCTTTAACCGCAGCGATATCCGCATTCCAGTCTAAAGAAATTACATCCGGCTTTGCTTCTGCCATAATAGGATAGAAAACCGAGCTTCCTCTAGCAAAAGATATTATAGGGATATTTTTTCTATTGATGCGTTCTATGATCTGCTTGGTATAAGCGTGTGCAAACTCCTGGTAATCCTGCCAAGTCAAAGCCATTGCCCAGCTATCAAAAAGCTGTAGTGCATTCACTCCTGCCTCGATTTGCAGATTTAGGTAATCCACCGTAAGGTCGGTAATCTTTTGAAGTATGTGGTGCGCCAACTTAGGATCGTTATGGATCATTGTTTTTGTTAGCTTAAAGTCTTTAGAAGATTTCCCTTCCACAAGGTAGCTTAAGATAGTAAATGGTGCTCCAGCAAAACCAATTAACGGTATGGATCCATTTAAACGCTCCTGAATGACCTTGATAGCATCCGCAACGTATTGTAGCTTATCTACTGTCCCCGCATCTAGGGCTTCGGCGTCCTTCCATGTTCTCACAGGGTTTGCAAAACGTGGACCTACGCCTTGCTCAAAAGACAAGTCTCCACCCATTGCCTCGGGAGTAACCAAAATATCTGAAAATAATATCGCTGCATCGATGTTTACCAAATCAACAGGCAACATCGTAACATCAGCTGCTATCTCTGGTGTTTTACACATTTCCAGAAAGCTATATTTGTTTTTTATTTCCCAATACTCCGGCATATAGCGTCCCGCTTGCCTCATAAACCAAACAGGGGGCCTCTCCGTCTTCTGATTCCACGCCGCCCTTAAAAACAAATCATTCTTTAAAGTTTTCTCCACTATTATAAATGTTTAATTAATTCTTTTTCTATTTTTTGAAAAATTGATTGTTGCTTTTGCGTAAGCTTAAGCTTACCGGCTACCTCGAGGTATCGCTCTACCCTATCGTAGCGCTTTTTCATGAGGTTGATGTTCGCTAGACTGATTAGGATCATGCCCTTTTGCTGATCATTCCTCCAAGGCAATCTGGAAGCAAACTGGAAATGATATTCCGCTTTATCCAAATCTCCTTCTTTCATAGCTAGGTTCGCCATGATAAACTCGTAGTAGCTTCTACGTCCTTTCCTAAGCCTATCTGGATTTTTAATCTGCTTTAATAGCGCTTTTGCTTTCGGTAGATCACCATTTTGAAAAGCCTGAGTTGCAAGAAATACAGAACCCTCCTTGAAATGGCTCCAGACCATATACATGATTATCGCAGCAAATAATGCCGCAAAATCAAGGCGTCCTCTTTCTAATGCATAGATTAAAAGTGGGAATGCAAACCCAGCGACAATGAACCTAATCTTACTCGTCATAGCTCACCTTAGCTATCGCTTTGTTCATAATCTGTAAATTTATACCCTACTCCACGGATAGAGTGAAAGTAGATAGGATTTTTTTGATCAGGCTCAAAGTATTTTCTGAAGGTCAAAATAAAGTTATCTATAGTCCTTGTGGATGGATATACATCGTAGTTCCAAACGGTCTCTAGAATCTGCTCCCGAGAGACGGCTTCGTTTTTCCTTTCTATAAGAAGCTTAAGCAGCATGGTTTCTTTCTTAGTTAAAGAAGTGATTGTTCCATCGGCCTGATGCAACTCAAATGAATTAAAATATACCGTTTTATCTCCAATCTTATAAGAGTTGAGCTCCTTTAAGTCATCACCCTTTAAACCTCGACGGATTAAATTGCCTACCCTTAAAATCAGCTCCTCCAAGTTAAAAGGCTTAACTAAGTAATCATCTGCCCCTTTTTTAAGGCCCGTGATTCTATCCTCACTGCTATTCTTAGCGGTCAAAAACATGATAGGAATCTCCGAGTTTTGTAAACGAATGGTTTCAGCTACCTGAAAACCATCAATCTCAGGGATCATCACATCTAGAATGATTAAGTTGAAGCGTTCCTCTTTGAAAACCTGCAAAGCCTTCTTCCCGTCTGTAGCGGTAGAAACTTTGTACCCTTCTAATTCTAAGTTCAACTTAATAGCCTCTAGTAAGTGGCTTTCATCTTCTACTAATAATATTCTTTGTTTAGACTGCATGTTTCACGTTATAAAATGTAATCTCAAATATACTACCCGAGGGCTCGTTATCCTTAACTTTAATAGTAGCATTGTGCTTCTGAAGTACGGATCTCACTATAAACAACCCCAAACCTGTACCTTTTGTTTTACGGGTTGATTCGCTCCCCACTCGGTAAAATTTATTAAATATAAGCTTTTTTTCTTCATCGCTAATTCCCACCCCATGATCGGCCACTGCGAATATCAACTTCCCCTCTTCCTGTTTCAGCAGTACATAGACATTGGCACAAGGCGGCGAGTATTTAATGGCATTCTCTATTAAGTTGGTTACCACATTGGTAATAGCAAAGCGATCGGCTAATAAATAGGCATCTTCCACTAGATCCGTTCTAATGACCTGCGAGTCGCAGGAAAACATTTGCAAACGCCCGGCTATCTCGCGGATGAGCTCGGTGAAATTCAGCTCCTCCTTGGGAAGGCTAAAGCCCTTTCCTTCTAGCTTGGTTACCAGCAGCACATTTTCCACCAGATCATCAAGCCTTTCGATATCCTTGAGCGAATTCATCAAAAAAGTCTGCTTCTTAGTTCTATCTAGGTCTCTTTTTAGAATGGTCTGCAAGTACAATTTGATAGATGCCAGCGGAGATTTCAGCTCATGGGTAATGGATAAAAGGAAGTTGTTTTGCTGGCTACGCCTTTCATGCTCCTTTACGATTTGGTTTTTAAGCTTGAGGGCCCCAACAAAGAAAATCATTAGGAAGATTAATCCTTCCCCAATTATCATCCCTTTTCTATCCGGCTCGAAGCTGATGAGCATATACCCCCACCATACAAACTGCATGATGGCATAGCATAATAAGAAGTAAAATAAAACTAAAGTTTTTTTCATACTTGCTTCTAAGAAATAGAATACCTACAAAGGTAAATAATGGAATCCAAAAAACACCATAGCAATAAGTATTTTGACACTAATCAGAAGGTTGGCGCATTTTTCATTTATTAGTTTTTCATTACATTTGTTTATGCTTAGCCATATCAAACACTTATTTTTCGATTTAGATCACACCCTCTGGGATTTCGATAAAAATGCAAACGAATCTTTGAACGAACTTTTTTTCAGCTATAAGTTCGATGATCTCTTTGGTCATAAGACTTCCGACCTATTTATTGACACTTACAGCAAGATTAACCATTCTCTTTGGGAAGATTACCACCACGGGAAAATTGATAAAAGCACCCTTAGGGAATTGCGCTTTTCTAGAACTTTCGAGTCCCTAGGCGTAGATCCTAAGCTATTCCCTCTTTCCTTTGAGGAGGACTACCTCAGCTTATGTCCCACAAAAACCAACTTACTGCCCTTTGCTAGGGAGACTTTAGAATACCTCAAGGGTAAATATCCGCTGCACCTGATAACCAACGGGTTTAAAGAGGCCGTAGCTGTGAAGCTCAAGACCAGTAAATTGCAGCCATATTTTCAATCAGTAGTTATCTCCGAGGAGCTGGGTGTAAATAAACCGGACCCTAAGATATTTCAATATGCGCTTGATGGCGCACGGGCCGCAAAACAGGAGTCTGTTATGATTGGCGATAACCCTGATGCAGATATAGCAGGCGCTAGCAGTTACGGAATGGATACCGTATACTTCAATTGCAAGCAATCAACTCCCTGCAGGAGTGCCACCCTAGAGATTAGCTCCTTAAAAGAACTGACACAGCTACTATAAAGGATTGCCTAATAACCTTTAGCCAAATGAGCTTTATCACGCTACATTTCTTAGAGATAAACGAGACGTGAAAAGCTGCTGGATTACGCTTATCTAGCGTCAATCCCAACATTTTCCAACTTTCTAAGCCATTCATTTGTTCTATTGAAAAAATTAAACGATTTTAGTAATATGTACCTATGTGATTGGCGAACCTTGCCCGATGATGGTATCAAATTAATTTAAAAATAAACAACAGTTATGAGGAATTTTTTATCATTATTTATTGCCTCTTGTTTTCTAACGCTGAATCAAACTGAAGCATTAGCACAACAAGATATTACTTATCAAACCCCACCCCAAGAAATCTTAGAGCTTCTGGAGGCGGAAATGACACCCGCTGTTAGGATAACCAAGGATGGAAAGACAATGCTACTCTTAAAGCAGTCCGATTACATCAATATCGAACAGGCCTCTCAGCCCTTAATTGGGCTTGCAGGTTTGCGGGTCAACCCAAAGAACTACACAAGTATCGGCGGGAGCCATTACGTGGGAATCGAGATTAAAGATATTAAAAGTGGTACTAACCGCCCTGTAAAAGGGCTTCCAAGCTCTTTAAATGCTACCGACTTTAAATTTAATGCCGATGACAGCAAAGTGGCCTTTTTAAATGTTGGCATTCAGGGGGTCACCCTCTGGGTCATAGATATGCAAACTGCCGAAGCTAGGCAGGTGGGTGATTTTTACGTCAATACCATTTACGGAAACAGCTACAGCTGGAAGAATGACGGCGAGTCCTTACTAGTTACCGCTAGGGTTTCTAAAGAGGATAATCCACCCGTCATTTCCAATGTACCGGAAGGGCCGACCGTTCAGGAAGTCTCGGGTAATGCCGCACCCTCTAGGACCTATCAATACTTACTTGAAAATAAAAATGACATTGCACTATTTGACCACTACATGAAGTCTCAACTTCTTGAAGTAGGGTTATCCGGAGAGCAAAAGAAAATCAATACACCCAAAATATACCGCTCTGTTTCTCTATCTCCAGATAACCAGTACATCCTAGCAACGACCGTAGAAAAGCCGTATTCTTTCCTAGTCCCCGTGCGCTCATTTCCTTACAGTGTAGATCTACTAGATGCTCAGGGGCAGCAAATAAAGAATGTATACAAAGCTCCACTTGCCGAGCAGGCTCCTTTAGGCTTTGACTCAACGGTACCCGGCAAAAGACTATTTTCATGGAGGCCCGATGTAGCGTCTACTTTATACTATGTGGAGGCACTAGATGAGGGCGATAGCAAGAAGCAAGTGGAATATAGGGACGAGCTGTTCTTTTTGGAGGCACCCTTTACGACAGAGGCGGAATCTATATTTAAAACCTCTTTACGCTATAAAAGCATTTCCTGGATGGGTGGTGATCAAATGATACTAACGGAGGGCTGGAGGTCCACCAGAACGGAGCATGTTAAGCTTCTAAGCACCTCGGGTGAATTAAAGAGGGTTATCGCCGAGCGATCAACAGAAGATAGCTACTCCAATCCAGGGAGATTCCTGCGCACTACAAATGAGTATAACCGTTCAATTTTACTTAGCGACGGTAAAAATAAAAACGCCGTATTTACCATTTCCCAAGGGGCTTCTGAGCAGGGAGACCGTCCTTTTTTAATGAAGTGGAACCTAGAAACTGGAAAGACAGATACTTTATTCCGCTCGGAAGGTCCATTTTATGAAAACCCCGTATTCTTTGATGGCAAGGGAACTTTCATTATCTCTAGGGAATCAAGTAAGGACACCCCTAATTACTATAGTGTAAACTTAAAAAACCGAAAGTTCCATCAGATCACAAACTTCACCGACCCCTATCCAAGTCTGCAGGATATTCACAAAGAGCAAGTCAGTTATACACGTGAGGATGGTTTGAAGTTGAGTGGTATGCTGTACTTACCAGCGGGCTATTCCGCTGAGACCGATGGAAGGCTACCTGTGCTAATTTGGGCCTACCCTAGAGAGTTTAAAACTGCTAGCGCAGCATCTCAGGTTAAAGGATCTCCACACCGCTATACGCGCATCCCTTGGGGCTCCCCAATTTACTGGGTTACGAGAGGGTATGCCATTTTAGATAATGCCGATATGCCAATCGTAGGTGAAGACAAGCAAGAGCCTAACGATACTTTTGTTGAGCAGCTACAATCTAATGCCAAAGCAGCGATTGACTTCTTAGTAAGTAAAGGAATTGGCGATAAAGATCGCATCGGGGTGGGTGGCCACTCATACGGTGCATTTATGACTGCCAACCTGCTTGCACATACCGACTACTTTAAAGCAGGTATAGCACGCAGTGGAGCCTATAATAGAACATTAACGCCATTTGGCTTTCAAGCCGAAGAGCGCACCTACTGGCAAGCACCAGAGGTATACTTTAAGATGTCTCCATTTAGCTATGCCAACCAAATAAAAACGCCTATTCTTTTTATTCACGGTGAGGACGATGAGAATTCAGGGACCTTCCCAATTCAGTCCGAGCGGATGTATAACGCTATAAAAGGACATGGGGGGACCTCTAGATTGGTTATGCTCCCCAAGGAGTTCCACGGATACCGCGCCAAAGAATCTGTTGGACACACACTTTGGGAGATGGATCAATGGTTAGAAAAACACGTCAAAAACTCAGGAAAATAATATAAAATCTCCCACAAATTTCAAGGTCAGTTACTAGTAATAGCAACTGACCTTTTTAATACAACGGAGCGTAAAACCCATTCATCGCTTTAGCTCGATGTGATGTAAGCGGCTATTAACCTTGGTTTAAAATGAATCGACGAATTGCTTCTGGTGAGTTTCACTTATTGTGCAAACCAAGTATCCATCTGACTACCATATTTTACTATACCAATAAAACTCACCAAGTTTATTTGAATGTAACACCTAATGACAAGAAATTTAAGAGTATTGGTTATACAAGAGAACATGCTCAACAATAAAAGAAAGCGCAACAGCATTTGTCTTGTAAACAAAAAGGTAGTACTAAGTTTAAAAAACCAAAACTCAAGGTTGCTAAAATTTATAAAAAAATCGCAAGTTATAGATTTGCCCTCTTACATAAAACACCTTATCAATGGGTCATTCAATATGATTTAAAAGCAGCTGAGGACTTAAAGGTAAAAAAACCATTAACTATCCAACCATATTGCAGGTGCAGGTTGGAGAAGTTCCGTAAAAAGGGTAATTTCATCAAGTGGCTAGGGAAACTATAAATAACAAATGTGCCTTATTTGATTTCCATTACTTGTCTTTAGACTAAACTTTAAATTTAAATATTGCCCTTCCATTCACTTAGCTCAAACTTCAAAATCATTGTACTTCATATACACCAACATATCTATTTATTTTTGCATCTAACGAATCGAAATTGTCAGGAATATCTATCGGCATAAGGGAAAATACTCGACAACAAAAAATAGCTCCTTTACCTTCAAATCTACTTGCATCGAATGAAAACTCAGCAATAGCATTTCCAATTGGAGGAATATAAATAGAGGTCTTTTCAAGAAATTCAAAGTCTGCAAGATCCTCAGGTTTCGGAAGAGTAACTATTCTATCAACAGACTTAGATTCTTTAGTTAAAACATCACCTTTTTTGAATAAATCTTTTGTTACACCTCTAAAAAGAATTCCAACCATATCTCCTGCAGAAGCTTTATTAACTTTTTTCTTAAACATTTCAAAACCTGTAATAGACGTAAGACTCTCTATTAAAGCTCCATTTCTAGTCAAATTTACTACATCACCAATGGACACTTCACCCTTTTCGACAATACCTGTTACAACAGTTCCTCTCCCCGTAATCGAATAAATGTCTTGTACGACTAAACGAAATGTTTCTCTATCCATTTTTGTGGTAGGGTCATCTCCAACAATTCTACTGGCTTTTTGAATAGAATTGCCGTTTTGAATAGAAGTTGTAAGCTCCAAAATAACTTTATCCCCAGTATTGGCGGCGGGAACATCTAAAACTTCTGTAAAACTTTGTATAGACACCTTATCTATACGGGTATTTATTATTGTATCATTGCAAATCACATTTACATAATCAAGCGCGCGGAGAGTCCCTTTTTTTACTTCTCCTGATATTACTGTGGTTATACTTGTTAAAGAGGTTCTCCCATTTTCCCGAACTGGCTTATACTTTGTATTTTCAACACTAACATCAAGATTATTAAGCTTATACCTTGGTGCAACAAAAAACTCTACATTTGCTGCAGGCACAGACAAGTCCCCCCTATTCTGTATTTCACATTGGACTGTATATTGACTTACAGAGTCTATTTCAGTAACTGGATAGTTGTTTTTAAGCACCTTCATTCCTGTAGAATTATAATTGATACTTGTCTGTGGCCTTAGTCCATAATCATTGGAGAACGATGGAATTAATAATTGGGATTTTCCTTCAAACAAATTCAAGTTAAAATAATATGACTTGGAATTGTACTTTTCATGGAACTCTGATTTACCATATTTTTGATCTCTATATTGCTGAGTATTTTCATAAAAATTACTTTCAGTTTGACTTATATCTTTTGTCAAATCAGCAATATTATTATTTACTATTTTTAGTAATTCTTTCATTTTTATTGAATTATAATAAGCTAATCTTTAAATTCTACATTAAATGGGCGGCCGGCAAACCCAGTTTCACTGTTACAATTCTCTTTTTCCCAAGATGGAAACCCTATTCCCCTATCCCCATCCAAGTTTAAATCAGGAATCTTTTTCCTATTCTGTACATCCTTCCAATATTTTGCTGTAAGGAGTAAAGCATTTCCAAGCTTTTCACTTTTCATCGGCGTTTGGAAGCTATTGACATAGTTTGGGTCGCCTAAGCGATTATATGTGTTTTGATCAAAAAGGATATCTTGATTTATGTAGTATTCATGCCGCTGCTTACTATAGCTGTCTGGTGCAGGAGTCACCTTTTCATATTCTAGATCTGGTGGTGGATATATCAAATGTGCTTCCTGTGGTGCAAATCTAAAAATTGTATTTCCAGTATTAATTTTATGCACTGGATATTCCCAGGTCGGATTTAAAATATTACCATTACTATCACGAAAACTTGGATCCAGCATATGCTGCACCTTATAATCGGATAAGTGGTTGACATTAGGAAACGCAAAGCCATTAAGAGAGACTGACAACCGAAAATAATCGTATGCACAGTAAAGTGTTTGATATATTTGATCTAAAAGAAAATGCAGAGCTTTAGCTGGTAAGCCTACCACAATCTCTTCAATCAAATTTATCATTGCTCCCGCTGCTGCTACAGCTGCATTTACAACACGTGCAATTTTTTTAAAAAAATTAGCAATATTATTCCAACTAAAACTTCCGCCAATATTGCCACTAAAAAGATCATTTATAGCGTCATTTAAACTTGAGAGTATATCATCGAGTTTACTTTTAAAAGCTTCCCAGGCTTCTCTTATATCTTCTGAAAGTGGTGGTACATCTGGCAAAGATTTTGGCAAAGGTATTTCAGAAGTTGATTTTTTAAACCATGAAAACCATAGTCTATAAGCTGCGTCTACCTCCTCAGGTTTCATACCTCCCCCAAATAAATGTTTCCCATCTTTGAGATAAACATTTTTGGTTGCATTTGAAAAAAGAACTGCTAAGTCCTCAGGCATGCCAACATCTGCAATACCTGGAGTCATTGAATCAATTAATGATTCTGTCTCAGATATAACCTCTCCAGAAAATATGGAAGTTCGTCCCTCTTTAAATTTAAACCTTTCAAATAGATTACTTCCCGTAAGATTATTATCGCCTAAATCAAACCCCAAATTATGCGCAAATTGTTGGAAGGCCGAAACATCTTGAAAATTTTCAACGACTTTATGCCTTTGACTATGTGTTCTGTATGGTCCCCTAACAATATTATTTACATAAGGATGCCCCACTGTATCGCCTGCAACGTGGCTCAAGTAGCCCATTGAATAGGCTAAAAGTTTTGGGTTATCCAAACTGTGATTTAGCAAATAATTTGCAAACTGCCCAGTTCTGCGGTAATGGAGAATATCAAACCACCACCAATCAGATTTATTTTCACAATCTTGAATTGGATGGGCCATCAAATCAAAAATATTCAGATTGGAAGTACCAAAATCCTTAATTGCATTTGAAAGTATCGCTCCTATTAATGCAGAGATTGCTTTAATATCTCTAAGAAGCGTTCTAATGTAACTTAATGTAGGAGATGATTCTATGACTGCATCGGCGACTTCACCCAAGGTTTCTTCAATCTCTTTTTTTAACCTAACGACATCTGTTAAAACAGGGAACATCTTTTTTAGTTCATGCTCAATGGAGGAAATTACATTCATCAATTCAATAATCTTTCGAACTGGTAAATTCTCTCCATAGGGCCAATCTTTTGTATTAAAAAAAAGAAAATCGGGTCCTAATGTTCCAACGTTCAAATAATCCTGATGGGCTTCCAAAGCAGCACGGGTTTCTTCATCTAGGTAATAATTTCCACCCAATGTATAATTATCGTTTTTATTGGTTTGACCTAATAAGAGCTGTCCAATAATGTAATGTACGGCTGGTCCTGGCATATCATTGTTTTTAGAGTTTATACTGAATAATAATTCATCGCGGATTGACAATCAAAGTCTATAATTTAATTACGTATCCTAAAAATTATTATCTAATGTTCATGAATTTATATTATTTAGCCAACAGCTATTTAGTATTCACTATTTTTCAATTAGCAGACTCTTGTTTTTAGTTAGAATTCTATAAATAAACCTTTACTTAAAAACAAACATCTAATTCTATATATTAAAAATATGATACGCGCTTAAAGACTTATTAGATTCAGCGTAAAAAGGACTCTCTAGATGAAAGGGAACATGGAGCACCTTTATAGGAAATTAACCTATTTTTTCTAGCGAAGCATCTATTAAAGAGTTAAAAAGTAAATCTAACTAATGCTTTGAACGATTTGAACAGCTACGTCAGGTAGATTGTAAATGATTAATAACTAGTTCAAACCACTATAAACACAATTATGAGGGGCATTTATTATTACAAGTCAAAAGCCATCAATTCTTTTTTCTTCTTACTTTTTAAATGCTCTGGAACATAGTCCTCTACTGCCTGCTGAAAGGCTTGGACCATTTTCTTTTTCGCATAGACCTGCGGTACTATTAAGCTAATTTCACGAACCGGCTCGGGAGAGCGGAAGTAGCGAATACGCTTCATTTGATCTTGAGTATAACCTGTAATACTTAGCTCTGGAAGTATGGTAACCCCTCCATTCACGTCAACCATATTAATAAGTGTTTCGATACTACCCGTATTGTACTCTATTTGTGAATTACTAATTGCCGCTGCTTGACGGTAATTGCAAATATTTAGTACCTGTCCTCGCATACAGTGTCCTTCATTAAGTAACCACAATTTTTCTTCTGCAATATCATCAACACGCATTAACCGCTTTTGAAACAAGGGGCTTTTCTCAGATACATAAGCGACAAAGGACTCATAATATAAAGGAATCTCCTCAACTTCGTTATCGTTCAATGGTGTGGATAAGAGCCCACAATCTAGCAAACCATTCTTCAGCATCTTCACAACCTTCGCTGTAGTATATTCCCAAATATGGAGTTTTATATGCGGGTATTTTTTGGTAAAAGCAGGAACGATTTGCGGCAATAAATAAGGAGCCACGGTAGGGATAACACCCACCCTTAAGTCGCCGGCGAGCTCTCCTTTTTCATCGTTAATCAAATCCTGAATCCTTTGGCTTTCTGCTAGCACTACCCTGGCCTGTTGGATTACTTTTTTCCCGATCTCTGTTGCCTCAACAGGGTGCACACTTCTATTAAACAGCTTAACCCCTAAAGTTTCCTCTAGTTTTTGAATCTGCATGCTTAATGTAGGCTGCGTCACAAAACTCTTCTCTGCAGCGGCTACAAAGCTGCCGTAGGTATCAACAGCAATAATATACTCTAATTGAAGTAAAGTCATTGTTATATGTGTTACTATACAAAACTAAAGAAAAAACCCTGCTAAAAGCAGGGAAAAACAAACATTAAACAGTACTTTCTATATTTCTGTCCTGCAGCACCCTACAAGGTGTTGCACAGAGAACTTTATTTCTTGAATCTACAAACTGTCACTTTAAGAGGGATTCGCATTGCGTATCACCCCTAGCTCCAAACCTCTAATCTCAGCAAGCCCCTTCAGGCGGCCAATAGCCGAGTAGCCGGGGTTACTAACTTTATGCAGATCATCTAATAGCTGATGTCCGTGGTCCGGTCTAAAGACAATACTCTCCGCTCTATTTTGGTTTTCTTTAGATAAGATCTCCACAACTCGGTACATATCCACATCTCCATCCAAATGATCCGCTTCATAGAAGTTACCCATATCGTCTTTCTTTACGGCGCGAAGGTGCGCAAAGTACACGCGCTCTTTCACCTCTTCTAATAGCGCAGGGATATCATTGTCCTTTCCTGCAGAAAGCGATCCTGTACAAAAGCACACACCGTTAAAAGGCATATCTACAGCATTTAGTATATATTTAAAGTCTTCCATATTCCCAGCTATACGCGGGAGACCTAGTATAGGGTACGGCGGATCGTCGGGGTGAATAGTCATTTTTATTCCGTGCTCCTGGCATACCTGAGCAATATCTTCTAAGAATAGCTTTAAGTTTTCTCGAAGGCCCTGTTTATCGATGTTTTTATAAACATCGATATTTTTTCTTAGGTCTTCTAGCTCAATATTCTTCTCATTGGGGATACCCATTAGGATCACCTTCGCTAGCTCATCGAGTTCGTTAGAAGATAATCCTTTAGCCTTTTTAGCTGCTTGATTAAACACCTCCTTCGGGTATTCGCTCTCAGCACCAGAGCGTTTTAATACGTAGATATCAAAAATCGCTAGATCAATAAAATTAAAGTAAAGGGCCTTGGCTCCATTCTCTAGGGTGTAATCAAGCTGCGTCCTTGTCCAGTCTAATACCGGCATAAAGTTATAACAAACCGTTTTAACACCGGCTTTGGCTAAATTAACTAAAGAGGCTTTATAGTTTTTTATGTACTGCTCATAACCTCTAGATCTAGTTTTTATCACCTCGTGCACAGGAAGGCTTTCTACCACTCCCCAGGTTAATCCTGCCTTTTCGATATAGGCTTTACGCTCTAATATAGTCTCTAGGGGCCAAACCTCGCCATGAGGTATATGGTGGAGTGCATTCACAATAACACTAGCACCAGCCTGCTTGACGTCTTGCAAGCTAACCGAGTCGTTGGGTCCATACCATCTCCACCCTTGTAATAATCTCTTTGTACTCATTTTTATCTTTTAAACGCCAGTCCATGAATTAAATCCACCATCCACCAGGATGGTTTCTCCAGTTACAAAACCTGAAGCATCGCTAAGCAGGTAAATCAATGTTCCGATAAGCTCCTCAGGATCTCCAAGCCTATTAAATGGCGTGTTTCTCACAAATTTATTCGCGCGGTCGGTAAACGATCCGTCCTCATTGGTTAATAAAGTTCTATTTTGCTCGGTTAAAAACACACCTGGAGCAATCGCATTTACGCGAACTTTATCTCCATATCGCTGCGCAAGCTCTACGGCCATCCAACGCGTATACCCTTCGATAGCGAACTTGGCCATCGTATAACCCAGCACGCGGGTGATGGGGTTCTGCCCAGCGAGTGATGAGATATTAACAATAGACCCCACGCCTTTCTCAGCCATATATTGCCCAAATACCTGCGTAGGAATGACTGTGCCAAATAAGTTTAAGTCTACAGCCTTCCTTGTATCGGCAATGCTGGTATCAAACAAATTATCATCAGGGCCAATCGTAGCGCCGGGAATATTTCCGCCAGCAGCATTGACCAAGCCATCAATACGGCCGAACGTACTTATAATTTGGTCTCTAGCTAATTTCATCTGATCTTCATCAAGAACATCTCCCGTTATCACTAAGGCTTCCGATCCATTTTCTTTAACACTCTCAGCCCTTTCTGCTGCACGTGCCTCATTTCTTCCAATAATAACCACCTTAGCACCCGCTTGTGCCAAACCTTTGACAAAGGCCGCCCCGAGGATGCCTGTTGCACCAGTAACAACAATGACTCTGTCTTTTAATGAAAAACGTTTTTCTATACTCATAGTAATGTCTAATTAACTGCGATTATCTTTTAGTTAGTACTCCTATCGCGCTTCATTACAATATATAAATGTTATTCTGCAATTATCCATAGATAATTAACGCAACCGATTGCATAAGGTGCGAAAACGATTGAGAGTAAGCGCAACTGGCGCATAAGAAAACATAAATATTGCATTGAAAAAGGCCGGTCGCTATCCCAAGTTTATAAAAACGCTAGCCAAGCGGCGCTTCAAAAGGATCCCTTATAAACAGATTAATCACCCGATAGGCGACCTTACACATGCTTTAAAAAGGGAGAACAATTAACTTTCTGCTCTCACCCGAAAGAAACAAAATAATCATCCTGAAATTAACACTACCAAGACTACCCTTTTTACGGATTCGGCAGTAAGATTCGTAGAACCACAAGGAGAATGGTTATTTTTGTACCATAAAGATTCTTAGAGTGCTGGAATCAAAGAATGTTGAATAGGCTGCATGTTTGCGCTACAACTAAAAACTTGAAAATTGCTAAGAAATTACACTTCCACTCGTTTACTATATATAAGCCTTATAGCTGGTTTATTCGTCATCTACCCCGATATCACCTGGCTCCCTTATGATTTAGGGAACCTAATACCCGATGAGAGGACGGGGTATATCGCTTTTTTTATCTTTCGCTATGCTTTTTATGTGGGGCTGATTTTCCTACTAATCAGCCGTAACTTAACGAAGATACAAACCCCCGTATTTCAAAAGCGCTTACTTTATAACGGATGCAATTCCATCGGCGCCTACTTAGTTTACGGGCTAATTTCGTTTCTGCTGTATGCAAAGGTTAAGCATTTTGGTAGCCTGGTGCTCTTTCAGTTTTTTGTGATCACCATCTTAAGCACCTTAATGGGGCATTTGGTCCTCTTAAATAGAGAGAAAAGAAATCGCGAGCTAGAAATTGAGGAGCTCAAAGTCGAGAACCTGCAAAGCCGCTACGATGCGCTGACCAACCAGATCAACCCCCATTTCTTTTTTAATTCGTTAAATGGGCTCACCTCCTTGATCCATAAACAGGACAACAACAAGACGCTGATGTATGTCAATAAGCTCTCTGATGTCTTCCGCTATATCCTGCAGAGCGATAAAAAAGACTTAGTCACCTTAAAAGAGGAGCTTGACTTTGTGGATGCCTTCCGCTATATGATGGAAGTCCGCTTTGAGCATAAGTTAGAATACCGAATTGCTATCGATGAAAAGAATTTAGCCTACCAGCTGCCGATACTATCCATCCTGCCGCTACTGGATAACGTGGTGGTCCATAATAAGATCGATAGCGACCATAAAATGGTCATAGATATCTTTCTCAATAAGGCCCATGAGCTAGTGGTCTCTAACCCCATATACCCTAAGCTTTATAAAAACCAGACCAATGGTACGGGACTGAAAAATCTGCAGAGCCGCTTCCAGCTGCTTATGGATAAACAAATTAGAATTGAAAATAAGGGCGATGTGTTCACCGTTTATTTACCACTAAAACCGCTGGCATGAAAGTATTAATTGTGGAGGATGAAACTGCCGCTTATGAAAGCCTGGTTCATATAGTTAAAGAGATAGAACCCACTGTTGAGATCCTCGGAAATACAGAAAGTATAGAGCAGACCATACACTGGCTAGAGCACAAAGTTAAGCCCGATCTAATCTTCATGGATATCCACCTATCTGATGGCTCGGCATTTTTGATATTCGATCACATAGATATTGAGGTTCCCATTATTTTCACTACGGCATACGATCAATACGCAATTGAAGCATTTAAGGTGAGTAGCATAGACTATTTGCTCAAACCCATAAAAAGGGATGAACTGGAGCGGGCTATCGCTAAGTTTAAAAAATGGTCCAATGCCGATATCTCGCAGTATATAGCCAAGCTAACGCAGCTTGCGCCAGCTCCGCGCTATGCGGAGAAACTCCTTGTTCCCATAAAAGACAAACTTTTACCGGTGAACCTAAGTGGCGTATCTTTCTTCTACACTACCGAAAAAAACACCTCCATAGGGCTAAAAGACGGGAATCCCCTTCCTTATTCTAAAAGCCTCGATGCTATCTTCTCGTCTTTAGACCCGGGAAATTTTTACAGGGCCAACAAGCAATTTATCATCCGCCGCCAAGCGGTAAAAGACATTACCATCTGGTTTGATAGCCGGCTGCTCATTACTTTAGATAGGGAAACACCCGAGCCTATTTATATCAGTAAAAACAAGGCCGCAGACTTCAAAGAGTGGCTCATTAACGGAGCTTCCTCCTAAATTTTCGTCTTCACACCCGAATTTTTCGCTTTCCCCCTTAAACTGGTAAATCTATGGGCTAAATAAGTGATGTTTGTATAGTAATCATTGTAAAAATTGGTCTTATGCAAACAGGAACACAAACACATAATTACCCTTCCTTTTACCAACACCCGGTAAAAGAAGAAGACAGTTGCACGACAATATTCAGGCGCTTCGAGCACCTATTAGAGGACTACTTCAACTCGGAAAACCCGCAGCTAATCGGTCTCCCTTCAGTAGCTTATTTTGCCTACAGTCTCCATCTATCGCCAAACTATTTTGGTGATCTGATTAAAAGGATGTCTGGAGAAACGCCAAGGAATTTCATTCACAATAAGATTGTCAAGCTTTCAAAGCATAAAATACATTTCACCGATCAGTCCATTAGCGAGATCGCTTACCAGCTGGGATTCACTTACCCACAACATTTCATGCGGCTTTTCAAAAAGAAGGTAGGATATACGCCGACAGAATACCGCCTAAAGACAAAACAAAACTCTACAAATTAATACCATTAACAAATACAAAATGAAAAAGACAGTTTATATTATCGCATTATTTTTTATTGCTCTAACAACAGCATCTGCTCAAGACCACCATATATTTCCCGTTGGAGAAAAAGCAGAGAATATCAACCACACCGGAGATGTATGGCTTAGCGAGCTCAATCAAGCCGACAGCAATGTAAACAGCCAGATATCACTAGCAGTATTTGCACCGAATGCCAAATTAAACTGGCACACCCATTCGGCAGGTCAAATACTACTAGTCACAGATGGCCAGGGGTATTACCAGGAAAAAGGTAAACCGGTGGAAGTTATACGCAAAGGGGACGTCGTAAAGTGCCTCCCTGGTGTAGTGCATTGGCACGGCTCCACTCCTACCACAGGAGTTACTTATGTTGCCGTATCCCCTAAAAGTACAACTACCTGGCTAGAGCCGGTGAGGGAAAAAGAGTATTTAAGCATATCACAAAACGATAAAAACGAATAGTTAACGTGCAAAATATGATATTTAAATATAGGAAAGCAACTTATACGCTTATTTCATTACTTGCCGCTGGCTTAATAACAAGTTGCCAGCAGCAAGGCACCGAGCAGGATAGCCAGCATCTGGCAATTGAGGAGCAAAGCAGCTTTGCCGTAGGCGGCACGGTTGTAACTTCTCCTGGAGAGTTTGACCCTATTGCCGATGGTGCCTTCAACCCGGAGAATCAAAATACAGCGGGTCAGACGCTCCACGGTGACCATGCTTTTGTGGTACACCAAAAGCCGGTGAATGCACGCCAGCTGCCACTGGTGTTCTGGCACGGCTATGGCCAATCGATGCGAACCTGGCAAACCACGCCCGATGGCAGAGAGGGATTTCAGGATATCTTCCTAAGACGGAGGTTTAGCGTATATAACTTGGATCAACCCCGGCGGGGCAATGCCGGGCGTAGCACGGAGCCCACTAGCTTAAAAGCACAGACAGACGACCAGCTGTGGTTTGGCATATTCCGCTTGGGTTTAAACGAGGAGTTTTATCCCGGTGTGCAGTTTTCAAAAGAACCCGAAGCGCTCAATCAGTTTTACCGGCAAATGGTGCCCGACACGGGCCCCTTGGACTTCGAGGTTAATATTAACGCAGTTTCCGAGCTATTTCATAAAATCGGAGAAGGAATCTTAGTCACTCACTCACAAAGTGGAGGCCTCGGCTGGCTGACGGCACTGAAAAATAAAAACGTACGAGCAATAGTCTCCTATGAACCCATGAGCAACTTTGTATTTCCCGAGGATGAACTCCCCGAAGGCGTACCTTATCTTGGTGGCTTGCTGAATGGTAAGGGCGTTCCACACTCTGAATTTGAGAAGCTCACGCAGATCCCCATTGTCATTTATTACGGAGACTATATTCCCGATGAGCCTGTTGAAAATTCCGGGCAAGAGCAGTGGCGCGCAGCCTACACGATGGCGAAAAAGTGGCAAGAAGTGGTCAACAAGCACGGCGGCGATGTCACGCTGGTGCACCTCCCCGAAATCGGCATAAAAGGCAATACACACTTCCCTATGTCGGATTTAAACAACCTAGAGGTAGCGGACTTGATGTCAGACTGGCTTAAGGAAAAAGGATTAGATAAATAATGAGCTTAAAGCAACTAAAACACTATTGATATGAGAGCTATTTTTTTAGCATGCCTGATGCTACTGAGCGCAGGGCACTACTTACAGGCACAAACTTCTGCCCAAGAGCAAGAAATAATCGAACTATCGAAAGAAAAGTGGCAATGGATGTCCGAGAAAAACACCGAAGCATTAAATGCACTGTTCCACGAGCAGTCCGTATTCGTACACATGGGAGGATCCTGGGGTAAACAGCCAGAGATCGATGTCATTAAAAGTGGTAATATTTGGTATAAAAAAGCAGATATCCACGAGGTGTCGGTAAATATAATTGATCAAACCGCCATACTTTTAAACCGCATAGACCTTCTAGCGGTGGTTGGGGGTAATGAAGTTACAAACCCTTTTATAGTTACCGAAGTGTATACTAAAAGTGGTAAGGACTGGAAGCTAGCCTCTTTATCGTTCACCAAGATCCTGGCGCCTAACAACTAGCTTTAAGCACCCTATTTTCACTAAAAAGAGCCTCAACTTCATCTACAACAGTTTACGCAACACAACTACACATCAAAAGATGAACAAATTAATCTACTCCTTTAGCTTACTATACTT
>DXEZ01000193.1 GCA_019114715.1 Candidatus Sphingobacterium stercoripullorum
GTACGATTTGCCACGCAATTGAATTTTAAAATTCACATCGACGCTATAGAAGCTATATCCAACAATAGAGAAAGGATTAAAATCGTCTCCAAGGAGCGGATTATCGATGAGCTGAATAAAATAATTCTATCTAAAACACCATCCATAGGCTTTAAATACTTATACGACTTAGGACTTTTGGAGCATATATTACCACAGCTCCATGCTTTACAAGGTGTAGAATACAAAAACGGGAAAGGACATAAAGATAATTTTTACCATACTCTAGAAGTATTAGATAATGTTGCTCAGGAGAGTGATGACCTTTGGCTGAGATGGGCTGCAATTATGCACGACATCGCTAAACCTGCCACCAAACGTTTCGACGCCAAGGTAGGATGGACTTTTCACGGGCACGAAGATAGAGGTGCAAAGATGGTCCCTAAGATTTTTGCAGAACTGAAGCTTCCCCTGAACGACAAAATGCGTTTTGTGCAAAAGCTGGTACAGCTACACTTACGCCCCATTGCCTTAGTCAAAGATATAGTTACAGACTCTGCCATAAGGAGGCTATTATACGATGCTGGTGAGGATATGGATGAGCTGATGCTTTTATGTCAAGCCGATGTTACCACTAAAAACGCCTTCAAAAAGAAGAAATATCGCGAGAATTTCGAAAAAGTTAAGCAAAAGCTCAAGGACGTAGAGGAGCGTGATAAAATCAGAAACTGGCAACCCCCAATTGATGGTAAGGATATCATGAACACATTTAAACTCCAACCGGGTAAAGAGGTAGGAGAAATCAAAAATGCTATTCGAGAAGCGATCTTAGAAGGACACATTTCTAACAACCGCAAACAAGCCTATAAACACATGTTAGAAATTGGCAAAAACATGGGTCTAGAGCTCACTAACGATCAAGCTAACAACGAGGTTGCATCGCATTAAAATATTTTTATCTTTGTACATAATGCTACGCATTTCATCACCATAAACAAAATTCCTTGGGAAGAACTCTTCAAATATAGTGAATTCAATTTATGGGTATAGTGCGGATACAAAACAACTTTTAAATTTTAAATCACAGAGCAGGAACATGGCTGTAATATACCGCTTTAGAATTACCTTCGAAGATCACGAAGAGGTTTATCGGGAAATTGACATTTTACCAAAAGGCACTTTTTACGAGCTACATGAAACATTCTTATCGGCAATTGGATACGACGTGGATAAAAGCTCCTCTTTCTATGTAAGCAATGACCAGTGGAAGAAAGGGAAAGAAATCGCCTACTTGCCTTTGGGAAATAAGAAAAACGATGAAGAGTTAGCCTTGATGGAA
Source organism: Candidatus Sphingobacterium stercoripullorum (assembly GCA_019114715.1). Taxonomy (GTDB): domain Bacteria; phylum Bacteroidota; class Bacteroidia; order Sphingobacteriales; family Sphingobacteriaceae; genus Sphingobacterium; species Sphingobacterium stercoripullorum. Next base: position 1,319 of record DXEZ01000193.1, read on the forward strand.
AATGCAAAGTTAAACCGTTTTATCGATGACCCACATCAAAAATTTTACTACATATACGATTTTAACCGTCCCCAAGACTTTTATGTGGAATTAGTCCGTATACGAAAAGGGGAGGAAGGTGAAAACTATCCTCTCGTTTCAAAAAGCATAGGAAAAGCTCCAAAGCCACTAAACAAAGTAATCCATCCTAGCCAAATCGAAGCTCAAGAAGAGGAAGAAAACCAAATTGAAAATGATGAGGTTGATCAATTTGATGAGGATGAGCTTGGATTCTTAGGCAATACGGGAGAGGATGAATCAAACTTTGGTGAAGAGTAAGGATATACTTTGGCTGAAACTAATAAAAGAAAGTCTTTAATTGTAATTGTAGGCCCTACTGCTGTAGGCAAAACCTCTGTGGCCATTGAACTTGCAAAACAATTTAATACGGAGATTGTCTCTGCAGATTCTAGACAGTTTTACAAAGAGATAAGTATAGGAACGGCTAAACCTAGTGATGAGGAACTGCTTGAGGTAAAACACCACTTCATTAATTCGCACAGCATCCAAGAAGTGTATTCTGCTGGTGCTTTTGAAAGAGATGCGTTAAGTGTGCTTGAAGAAATATTCTCACGAAAAGATAAGGCTATAGCCATAGGTGGATCGGGTTTATTCATCAAAGCCCTAACTGAAGGCTTGGATATCTTGCCCACCCCTGAGGCTGGCGTGCGTGAAAAGTGGAACAATAAGCTTGAAGAATGTGGAATCTCGCACCTGCAAGAGGCACTCCAAAAGATTGACCCTGCTTACTATAAAGAAGTCGATAAAAACAACCCGCAAAGGTTAGTAAGAGCCTTAGAAGTGTATGAAACTACAGGAGTTCCATTTTCTGAATTCAGGATAAATAAAAAAAACAAAAGACCTTTTCAGATAATACCAATCGCCCTAAACATGGACCGCGCGTTGTTATATGAAAGAATCAACTCACGAGTGGATTTGATGATGCAAGAAGGCCTATTAAAAGAAGTTGAGTCCGTACACCTGTATAAAGATATTCCAGCCTTAAAAACTGTTGGGTATCAAGAGATTTTCGAATACCTTGAGGGGCAAATAGATCTGGCAACAGCTGTCGATAAAATAAAGCAAAACACGCGAAGGTATGCAAAACGTCAAATTACCTGGTTCAAAAAAATGGATGGAGTAGAGTTCTTTCACCCAGAAAACATGCAGGAGATTTTAAAACATATTAAAGGTTAACACCTTTAACCTTTTTTCTTTGTCCCCATCTACTCATATCTACACCTACTTTAAAATTCAAAACCAACGGTAAGAATACGTCCAGCACCACCAAACAGGGCTTAAAAACACTCCTGATTGTCAAGTTTTATATTTTTAAACGGTTTCTTCTATAAAAAATAGAATTGGAGCAAATAATAATGCTTATTTTGCATCTCGAATACTACAACGGAAACGATTGAAATATGAAAATAGGAATAGTATGTTACCCTACTTTTGGAGGAAGTGGTGTGGTCGCAACAGAATTAGGTAAAGCCTTAGCATCAAACGGTCATCAAGTTCATTTTATAACTTACAATCAACCGGCACGATTAGATTTCTTTTCGGCTAATCTTTTTTATCATGAAGTAGCCGTTTCTCAATACCCATTATTCGATTATCCTCCTTATGAGACCGTTCTTGCTAGCAAACTTGTCGACGTAGTACGCTTTGAACAGTTGGATATATTACACGTACATTATGCCATTCCGCACGCATCAGTTGCTTATTTAGCAAAACAAATCTTAAAAGCCCAAGGAATTCAAATCCCAATAGTGACCACGCTCCACGGCACAGACATAACTTTAGTTGGGAAAGATGCAAGTTTTAGCCCTGTGGTTTCTTTTTCTATCAATCACTCAGATGGGGTAACTGCCGTATCCACCAATTTAAAAGAGCAAACGTTACAATCATTTGATGTCAAAAAAGAAATAAAAGTTATTCCAAACTTTATAGATTTCACTAGGTTCCACAATAAAAACCGCACCTATTTCAAAAAAGCAATTGCTCCAGAACACGAGAGAATAATTGTTCACACCTCAAACTTCAGAAAAGTGAAGCGAACAAATGATGTGGTTGAGATATTTGAAAAAATCAACAAACAAATTCCCAGCAAACTTCTAATGGTTGGTGATGGACCTGAACGCCGAAAAGCCGAGGAACTCTCCCGTGAACTTGGAATAGCAGATAGTGTTAGGTTTCTGGGGAAACAAGAGGCTATTGAGGAAATATTATCGGTTTCAGACCTGTTTATCATGCCATCGGAATCAGAGAGCTTCGGTTTGGCAGCCCTAGAGGCAATGGCTTGTGGCGTCCCGGTGATTTCAACAAATGCAGGGGGACTTCCTGAACTCAATTTAGACGGTAAAAGTGGATTTCTCAGTGATATTGGAGCCGTAGAAGATATGGCTGCGAAGGCTATAAAGATCCTTAAAAATGAAGAAGTGCTAAACACTTTTAAGGCAGAAGCCCTAAAAAGAGCCCACCATTTCGACTTGAAAAATATATTACCACATTACGAAAACTTCTATGAAGAAGTAATAGCAAACACAAAATAGAAAATAGGTTTGGTTACGCAGTAAAAAAAAGCCTATCTTTGATTTTGGAACAGCTCCAAAAAAATATGAAATTTAAACGAATTCTTTTAAAATTAAGTGGCGAAGCTCTTATGGGAGAGCAAAGCTATGGCATAGACATCAATAGGGTTATTCAATATGCCAATGAAATTAAGTCAATTCATGAATTAGGCGTTGAAGTGGCCATAGTAATAGGCGGAGGAAATATCCACAGAGGTCTCAGTGCAGAGAAAGCTGGCATGGATAGAGTACAAGCGGATTACATGGGCATGCTAGCTACTGTTATTAACAGTATGGCACTCCAAGACGCACTAGAAAAAATTGACTTAAAAACAAGACTGTTAACTGCCATCAAGATGGAACAAATCTGCGAACCGTTTATCAGACGCAGAGCAATTCGTCACCTAGAAAAAGGAAGAGTGGTAATATTTGGAGCGGGTACAGGCAATCCATATTTCACCACGGATACTGCAGCCTCACTACGTGCGATAGAAATAGATGCAGATGTGGTTTTAAAAGGAACCAGAGTAGATGGCGTTTACTCATCAGACCCTGAAAAGGACCCTACAGCTAAAAAGTTTGAAAAAATCTCCTTCACGGAGGTATATGCTAAAGGTCTTAATGTGATGGATATGACAGCATTTACGCTTTGTCAGGAAAACGACCTCCCGATTGTAGTTTTTGATATGAATAAACCCGGGAACCTAAAGAAACTCGCTAGCGGAGAAAATATAGGTACAATTGTAAGTTAATTTTAGAAGATTAATAGATCAAAATATAGAAAATCATGAACGATTTAATTTCTGCACAGCTTAAGGAATGTGAAGATAACATGCACAGATCCTTAGAACACACGAAAAATGAATTAGCAAAAATTAGAGCTGGAAAAGCTTCTCCAGACATGCTTGACGGAATAATGGTTGACTATTACGGTAACCAAACACCATTAGCACAGGTGAGTAATATCAATGCAACAGATGTACGTACAATTGTTGTACAGCCGTGGGAAAAAGGAATGATTTCCCCCATTGAAAAAGCAATAACTGATGCTAACCTTGGAATTACACCTCAGAACGATGGAGCTATTATCAGGTTAAACATTCCACCATTGACAGAGGAAAGAAGAAAAGATCTGGTGAAAAAGGTGAGAGAAGAAATAGAAAAAGGAAAAGTTTCTATAAGGAATCACCGAAAAGATGCCAACGATTCGTTTAAAAAATTTAAAAATGACGGTGTCTCGGAAGACGAGATCAAACAAGGTGAGAACGAAGTTCAAAGCCTTACAGATAAATTCATCGCAGATATTGATGAAGTTTCTGAGGCTAAAGAAAAAGATATCATGACTGTATAGTAACTTTTACTATATTATATCTAGTAAATACTAGGAGAAAATGGATTCTTAAAACTAAGAATCCATTTTTTTTAATATCTTTACTCCAATAATTCCATAACTTACTTCTTTCAAACAACTATATAATGGAGAGCAGAAGGTCTTTTATTAAAACATTTTCAATAGGTATAGGAGCAGCATTGTTATCCAGCCACCTAATTTCTTGTAGCTCTAATGAGGCAGAGAGTCCTTTTCACCAGATAGGATTGCAGCTTTATACATTAAGAGATCTAATGGCTAAAGAACCGGAAGCAACCCTAGAGGCAATCGCTCAGATTGGCTTTAAACATGTAGAAACATTTGGTTATGAAAACGGTAAGTTTTGGGGTTTCACAGCTGAAGAGTTTAAAAAACTATTAGATAACTTAGGACTAAAAAGCTACAGCGGTCACTACGATCTAGCAAACCACTTAGACTCCAACGCAACAGATAAAGAAAACTTAGAGCAATACATTGAAGCGGCACACATCCTCGGTCAAAAATACATAACTGCCCCAGTATCTCCTATGCACTCAATTATAGAGCTCGACTCACCAGATTACCAGTACATGGCCGAACAATTGAATAAAGCAGGGGAGATGACCCAAAGAGCAAATATTCAAATGGCCTACCACAATCATTTTTGGGAGTTGAGAAATTTTGCAAACGGTACACGCGGCCTGGATGTCTTATTAGCATTTACAGAACCGGAATTAGTTAGCTTTGAGCTCGATATTTTTTGGTTAGAAAAAGCTGGCTATAGTGCAAGATCGTACTTTCAAAAATACCCAGGAAGATTCCATCTTTGGCACGTCAAAGACATGGATAGAGGGCACCAAGAAACCATCAATGATGATGCGTATAAGGACGCGGAAACACTAGCTAAGGTCAATGAAAAGGTACGGTTTACAGAGGTGGGAAGTGGCGCAATAGATTACCCCAATATAGTTGCTCAAGCTCATCAGTCTGGCCTGAAATACGCTTACATAGAGCAAGATCAGATCTACATGGACAACAAGTTTTCAAGTGTAAAGAAAAGCTACGATTACGTAAGAAAACAGCTGACACAAAATCTAATCTAAGGCGATGCATCAGCTGCTAATAAGCTAAATTTTAAAGCTCTTCCTTTTTCTCCACTTCTATTGCTGAAAGTAGCACTTTCTCCGATAGGTTTCTCTTGAATTCTTTTAACTTCTCGACAATAAGTGGTTCGCTGGTGCCTAAAATCTGAGCTGCTAAGATTCCTGCATTTTTTGCAGCATTTAGCGCTACTGTTGCGACAGGAATACCGTTAGGCATTTGAAGGATCGATAAGACCGAGTCCCATCCATCAATTGAATTGGTGGACTTCACAGGTACACCAATAACCGGCACGTGTGTCAGCGAGGCCACCATTCCAGGGAGGTGTGCTGCACCCCCCGCACCTGCTATAATCACCTTAATGCCACGGTCTGCTGCTTCTGTAGCGTAGGTAAACATTCGTTCAGGCGTTCTATGCGCGGAAACTATCGTAATCTCATAAGCTACACCTAATTCTTTTAATACATCAGCGGCATCTCTCATTATAGGAAGGTCAGATTGACTTCCCATGATTATTCCCACACTTACCGGAGTTTTATTTTCCATCTTATTTTATGCTTTAACTTTTATA
>DXEZ01000194.1 GCA_019114715.1 Candidatus Sphingobacterium stercoripullorum
ACCGCACTTGCCAAAAATCCTAAAAATAAGGAGCTTTATGTTGGTGTTTATGATGCGACCGCAGGTGGAAATAAAGGCTCAGTTTTAGTTTACGATATTGATAACGGACGTAAGTTAGGTGCGTTTGAAGGTGTTAGTGGAAAACCTTTGAAAATGATTTATAAAATCAACGATTAAAGTATGAGAAATAGTTTGTTTGTTTTATTGACGCTGTTTGCTTGGCCATTTTTTTTGGCCGGGCAACAGCCAATAAGAATATCAGGAGTAATTAATCTTTCGGATGAGTATGTTCTTTATTTGCAGCCTTTTGACCCTGAAGAGGGTGTTAAGGGAGAGGGAGAAGAGATACCTTTAAGCGCTCAAGGTGAATTCACATGGGAATACAATGAGGTAGAAAGTCCGTGGGTTCAAATAACATTTATGCCTAAAGAGAGAAATAGGCAGCTTGGCGCAAGTTTCCCTCTGTTTTTAAGTCCTAATGAAAGCATTTACTTAAGATTAAATTATAGCGACTCTACTTATTTAGAACCTTTAAAAGGAAGTAAAATGAGCGGAAGTAACTGGGCCCTTATTTCTTATAGTACATTTATTAACCGTAGCACAAGAGAACGTTTTATAAAGCCTAAAGAGGGAGAGGAATTACGAGATTTTTTAAAAGCCTACATAACTAATAAAGATGCTTTATTAAAAAAGCATAAAGTGAAAAATAAGGCTGTAATTAAGTACTTAGAGATTCAAGCCTATAATGCACAGTTAGAAACAGCGCTTTCGAATCAACCTTTTCCTGAAGAGTGGATTGAAAAAGATATGGTGAAAATATTATCTCATAGCTACTTATTGTCTTTTTATAATGGTGCGTATAATTTGCGTCAATATTTGAATGTTTTAAACAAAGGTGAGGAATTTAATAGTGCGTTGAAAAAGTTACAATCAGATGCAGGAATAATTCATAAATTTGTAAAAGACAAGCGGGTTAGTAAGGCTTTATATTCGAGCTTATTTAGTCAGTTTGTCACAAATTATAGAGTGCAGGATTTATCCAGTTTACAACATGATTTAAAAGAATTTCAAAAGGTTTTAAGCGTCCTCGAGGATCAGAATGCAGCGCAAGAGTACCTCGGTAATTTGCAGAGACTGAGCTACACCACCATAGGAAGTCCTAAACCTGAAGTTTCGTTTAAAGATCTACAGGGAAATGAAAAGAAGCTTGATGAATTTAAAGGGAAGTATATTTATATAGACCTTTGGGCTTCTTGGTGTGTACCGTGTATTAAGGAAGTTCCTTATTTAAAAGAAATCGAGAAAAAATATGCCGGCAAGGACCTGGCAATTATTAGCCTCTCGCTGGATCAAAATAAGGAAGATTGGATCAAGAAGGTGCAAGAGCTGCAGCTTACAGGCAACCAGTGGCATCTTGGAGATTCAGATTTCGATAAAATTATGAATGTACAAGGGATTCCTCATTTTATTCTTTATAGCCCAGAAGGTGAGCTTATTGAATATAAGGCGCCTAGACCGAGCTCTAAAGCTATTGATGAATTATTAAGTAAACTTTTATAACATGACAACGAATTTAAAATCGCTTTTAATCTTTTCATTTTTGCTCTCTTTTGTTGGGGTTTCCTACGGGCAAACGGGGAATTCACAGGGCTACGACGATAGGTACTTTGACGAAAGGCAAATGCTTATTCAGTTTGAGGCCAAAGCAACAGAGAATATAGCATCTAAACCTTATTTGAATTTAGAAGATGCTAGGGTACAATTGAAGGAAGCGGTGAATAAAAAGGCCGTTATGCCTAAAGTCAAGCCTCGTAAAAAAGTGCTGTCAGCTCCTGAAGTTCATCAGCTGGTGAAGGAGTCTGCAGTGGCTATGGGTTTGGCTTACGACTGTGGAAATTGCGATAAGACACACATCAACCACTCCTCGGGCTACATCATTAGTGAAGAAGGACTGTGCGCTACCAATTACCACGTTGTTGAGTCTTTTACGGATGGAGATTTAAACCTCTCGATGCAGATTATGCTGACTTCGGGTGAGGTATACCCAGTTGTAGAGATTATCTCAGCAGATCAGGAAGCGGATTTAGCCATTATAAGAGTAGACACTGGTGGAGACAAGCTTACGCCATTGCCTCTAGGAGATCCAGCAAATGTGGGCGATGATGTCTTTGTACTGAGTAACCCCAATAGAATGTTATTCTATTTTTCAAAAGGTATTGTTGCTAGAAACTACATAAGAAACCCAGAGAGAAGGGGTGAGAAAGGGATGCCTGAAATGGAGATCACTGCCGATTACTCTGTAGGATCTAGTGGTGCACCGATTGTAGATAATAAAGGGAACTTGGTATCTACTGTTTCTACAACAAGATCTATATACGTGAATGCTAGAGAGCAAAAGAACTTGCAGATGGTTGTCAAGGGCACCAAACCGGTTGTTCTTTTAAACGATATGATCGAGTATAAATAATTTTTAGCTGATTTATAATCACTTGGCCTTAAGGGAAGAAAATTCCCTTAAGGCTTTTTTGTTTTTATGGCTGCTTTCTCATCTCTAACTTTATTTTTTCTTGTATATTTAAATCATGATTAGGGACCTAGAATTTAATCCAGCAGCAATCGAAGATGTTCCAGCGATATGGTTGTTGCTGCAGCAGGGTATACGTTTACGCCGGAGCCAAGGCAGCAAGCAGTGGCAAGACGGTTATCCGAACCCAGAGACAGTAGAAGAAGATATCCGCCAAGACGCCGGCTTTGTGCTATGCGAGGGTGACCAGGTCATTGCCTATGTCGCTTTAATGGTCAATGGAGAGCCTGAGTACGATAATATTCAGCAGGGCAGCTGGAAAGGAGTGGGTGATTATCTGGTTTTTCATCGCCTAGCGGTCTCGGAAGACTACCTGGGCCATGGGCTAGGGAAGCGGATGTTTCTAGAGATCGAACGGCATGCCCGAAAGCTGGGAGTGAAGAACTTACGCGCCGATACGAGCTTTGATAATGGAGCGATGCTCGCTATATTCGAAAAAAAGGGGTATAGCTATTGCGGGAAAGTGTATTTCCGGGGGCAGGAGAGACTGGCCTACGAGAAGGTTCTTGAGTAACCATATACTAATTAAAACCTATATTTGTTAGCAGCTGATAAATCCTAAACCTACTCTAGAAATTAACTGGTATAAGCGCGAATTGCAATAAAATCAGTGCTTTAGAGTTTCAGGTCTAAGATTCAGTGAAAGACTAAAAAAATGATGAAAGATGACTAAAAAACTAATTTTGGGCTTAGTAGTATGCCTAGTGATCAACTTTTCTAGCCACGCTCAAAGTAAATCCGAACCGTATGAAGGATTAAAAGAATGGCAAGATACTAAAGAGCAAAGGATTGAGTGGTTTAATGAGGCGAGGTTCGGGATGTTTATACATTGGGGTTTGTATGCCGCTGCAGGAGGATTATGGAATGGGGAAGTTTACCCGCAGCATTACTCTGAGTGGATACAAGCCTGGGCTAAAGTTCCCTCTAAAGAATATAGTGAAGTCTTAAAGCCGCAGTTTACGGTGGAAAATTTTGATGCTAACTACTGGGCCGAAGTGGCTAAAGATGCCGGCATGCGTTATGTGATCATTACCTCTAGACATCACGATGGATTTAGTTTATTTAATAGTGAGGAGCCCTTCGCTCTTCACAACGATGTTACCGGAGGCACAAACATTTCTCCAAAAGGCAGAGATCTTTATGGCGAGCTGGTCAGCGCCTTTAAAAGCCAGGGTCTTAAAGTAGGTGCATATTATTCTTTATTAGACTGGCAGCACCCGGACTCCTACGAAGGGTTTCAATTCAATGAAAATAAAAAAGGGTACACACCAAATCACCAGATCTATAAGCAGTATTTATATAATCAAATCAAGGAGCTCGCTTTAAATTACGAAACGCTAGATGTTCTTTGGCCAGATTTCAGTAGGAAAGACTCTGAAGGGGAGGCTTGGGGAACTAGAGAGATTTTAAAAGATTTGATTAAGTGGAGACCGAATATATTAGTCAATAACCGTTTTTGGAATGGCTTGGAAAATAAAAATGGCGACTTGGGTACTCCTGAGAAATACGTACCTCCAACAGGCCTCCCCGGGATGTATTGGGAAGCTAGCCACACCATGAACGAGAGCTACGGTTATAGTAAACACGATAAGAATTGGAAGAGCTTTGATAAAATCATGGAGCTATTTGTAGAAACGGTGAGTAAGGGAGGGAACTTTTTGCTCAACGTGGGACCCGATGAAAAAGGAGAGCTGCCTCAGCCGGCCATAGAAATATTGGAACAGGTAGGTAAGTGGATGGCAGTTAATAGTGAATCCATTTACGGTACTAGCGCCAGCCCATTTTATGGATTAGACTGGGGTTATTGCACACAGAAACCTGGGAAATTGTTTTTACATGTTTTTGAATCTCCCAAGTCAGGTGTTATCACAGTTCCGATTACAAATGAAGTGAAAAATGCTTATCCTCTAGCTGAAACTGAATTTTCCCTTGCAACCCAGCGGGTAGAAGGATCGGTAGAGCTGAGCTTATCTGAAAAACGCTACCATCAAGGCCCTCAGTTATATGTAATAGAGTACATTGGGGAGTTGGAAGTCAGTGAACAAAAAGTGGCCTCTAAAGAGGATGGAAGTATTGTGTTAACTGCCGATAATGCTAAGGTTAGTTCTTCCAATGGCATTTATATAAAAGGCGCCAGTCACAATTATCCCGATAAACCAAACTGCATAGCCGGCTGGAGTAATAAGGAGGATTATGTCTCTTGGAATATCAATAGTAATAGGCCAGGAACTTATAAGGTCCTTATAAACTACATACCTGAAGAAAATAAAAGCGGGCAGGTGGAAGTGCTTGTAAACGAAAAGCCTTTACGTTATCAACTCAGCAGCTCTTCAACAAATAAAATGGTTGAAGCAGAGGTTGGTAATGTGGAGCTAACTCAAGCAGAGCTAGGTTCCACTGGGATTCATGTGGCCTTAAAGCTTCACCAGGTTCAAGGAGATGAGCTGCCAGAAATTCAAGGAGTGAGATTGGTGCCGCAAAAATAATCGATATTTAAACCTTGGAGTTGAATTAAAGCCTTTGAAAAAAGGCTTTAATTGTTTTAAGTGTGGCCAAAAGCGTAAAGATCGGTATTGTTAAGTAACAAAGTTGTGTTTGTTTACTTTGTAAACATTTTGTTTGTAAAATCTTTTGTTAGTCCAGACTAACATATTATATTTGCAAGGATGAATTATTAATATCAGCACAAATGAAGTTAAAGAATGTTTTTATTATTGCAGCTTTAGTGACTGCAGGGGTATTGCCGCTTGCTTGTGAGCGGATATTTCCCGATGCGCCTGCCGATGAAACACTGCTAGATGGTCCTATGGAAGGGCTGACGCATGGAGAGTACCAGCAATTCAACCGTGGAGATTTCCTGTTTAATGATTTAGTATTTACCCCAGAAACTGGTCTTGGGCCAATTTTCGTTGCAACCAGTTGCGGTGCTTGTCACCCGGGTGATGGTAAGGGGCACCCTTTTACCTCTTTTATTCGATTCGGACAGGATGATGGAACAGGTAATAAATATTTAGATCAAGGAGCACCGCAATTGCAGCACAGAGCAATTCCTGGCTATGAGCCGGAAAAGCTTCCTGAAGGAGCGCCGCACACAACACTAATTGCACCAGCGGTAACGGGATTAGGTTTTCTAGATTTAGTTCCCGATGAAGACCTTTTAGCCATGGCGGAGGCCAATAAGTCCAATGAAGATGGCGTAAGAGGAAGACCCAATTGGATTAACTTACCTTCTTATGTCAAGCCTAGAGCCAATGCTATTCAAGACGATCAAGGTCGCTACATTGGACGCTTCGGATTCAAGGGAAGTGTGTATGATTTACTGCAGCAAACCGTAGATGCATTGAACCAGGATATAGGTATTACTTCCATTTACAATCCAGTAGATCCTTACTCGCTTTTAGAGGTAGAGCCTGAGATTGCAGCTACAGATATCCATGATATGGTCTTTTATTTAAAGACATTAAAAGCGCCCATTCAGCGTAATGTGAATGACTCACAGATTCAGGAAGGGAAGGCTATTTTTGCTCAAATAGGCTGCGAGAGTTGCCACAAAGAAACGCTAAAAACGGGGAAATCACCCATCGCTGCACTTAGTGAAAAAGAGTTTCACCCATATACCGATTTACTCCTGCATGATTTAGGCCCTGAAATGGATGATGGCTACACAGAAGGTAGTGCTAGGACTTCAGAGTGGAGAACAGCACCTCTTTGGGGAATTGGTCTAGCTAAAGACTCGCAAGGAGGAAATATGTACCTGATGCACGACGGGAGAGCTAAGAATATAGACGAGGCGATTATGCTTCATGGAGGTGAGGGCGACTATAGCCGACAAAATTACAGCAACCTGCCTGAGCAGGAAAAGCAAAAGTTAATACGCTTTTTAGAATCTTTATAATTTCAAAGCAATGAAGAGAAAAGAATTTGTTCAAAAGATATGTATGGCAGGCATTGGAGGAGCACTGGGTGTTTCCTTTTTAGAGAGCTGTGCCAGTTTATCCAACCTCTATAATGTCAAAGACCCTATAAAAGAAGATGCTTTGTGGGTTCCTCTTGAAGCATTTCAATCCAAAGGGAAGGGCTTGCCCTATCTTGTGGTTCATCACGATGAGCTGAAGTTTCCTATCTGTGTTTACAATCCTTCGGAGCAGGAGTTTACCGCCCTGTGGATGCAGTGCACCCACCAAGGAGCAGAGTTACAGGTTTTCGGAAATAAGCTGGAATGCCCGGCGCACGGTTCGGAATTTGACAGTACTGGGAAAGTCGAAAATGGCCCAGCGAGCCAAGACCTTAGAACTTTTGAAACGGCCCTTTCAGGGGAGTATTTAAAAATTATTCTTAGATAAAATTACATGAAGCACACCTACAGATATATTTTAAGTATAAGTTTTTTATTGCTAATAGCAAGCCAGTCCATTCAAGCGCAAGTGGATAGTACATTGTTTAAAAGAGTACGCCCGTCGGTGACAAGGGATAGTTTGCTAAATATGGATGCGCAATACGAGAGGCCCTTTTTATCCATTAATAAAACTCCCGTAGCGATAGGGGGGTACGTAGAGGCAAACTGGCAGAACATCTCTAAAGAAGGAGTGTCCGATGGCCATCAATTTCAGTTCAGGAGGTTTACCTTATTCACCTCAGCTACTATTTCACAAAGGATAAAGTTTTTAGCGGAGTTGGAATTCGAAGATGGTACTCGAGAGATTGCCCTTGAATTTGCTGCGGTAGATTTTGAGTTCGATCCTTTATTGAACTTTCGCGGAGGAATAGTTGTCAACCCTATTGGTGCGTTCAACCAAAACCACGATGGTCCAAAGTGGGAGTTTACCGATCGACCTATAGCTTCCACGGAAATGTTACCTGCAACATGGAGTACGGCAGGGTTTGGTCTCTATGGTAAAAAGAATCTACAAGACTGGACCTTAGGATACGAGGCGTACCTTACTAGTGGGTTTGACCGTTTGATCATTGAGAACGATCAGGGTAGAACTTCTTTGCCGGCCTCCAAGGAAAATCCCGATCGATTTGAGATCAATGAGAGCGGAGCTATATTTACAACGGGAAAGCTAGCTATTAAGAACCATAAAATTGGTGAGCTGGGCATATCGCATATGGGGGGTGTTTACAATAAGCATTTTGAGGAAGGCGAGCACGTGGATATTAAAAGAAGGGTAGATGCCTTTGCACTAGATTTTAACACCGAAATTCCGCACTGGGGCACTCAACTGATTACTGAGGCAGCGTGGGTTAGGGTTGATGTACCAAAAACCTATAGCCAGCAATTTGGTACTAAGCAATTCGGTGGATTTGTGGATATCGTTCAGCCGATTGTTAAAGGGAGAATCCTAGGTTGGGACGATGCAACATTAAATCTGGCTTTACGTTCTGAATTTGTAGACTGGAATAAGGATACCTTTAAAGAGACCTCCGAGTCTATAGGTGACGAGCTATGGAGCTTCATGCCGGCGATAAGCTTTAGACCTGCTCCACAGACTGTCTTAAGGTTCAACTATAGGTTTCAAAAAGAGAGGGATTTATTTAGAAACCCTGCAGAAAGGACAGATGGTTTTAGCTTCGGCATATCGTCATACTTTTAAATGAGACCCTAACTACAAAGTAAAAACCGGTGAATGCCGGTTTTTTTGTGCTGTTAATTTTGCGGATAAGCTGAGCTGAAAGGCACGTTTCAGCATTTAATGCGCTGTTTTAATAATTTTTTAAGGAATTGCCTTTTTTATTATAAAAAATACTTATTTTAGTTTAGACCTTTGAGCTGATGCTCTATTAATCGATTTACTAATTATTATATTGTGGGATACGCCCTTAATTTATTGATCTATGAAGTACCAGTTCTGTAAGTTGTCTTTGCAGGTATTGTTCTGCTTCCTGACTCTGGCTAGCTTTGCACAAAACCGTAGCAGGGGAGAAAAGCAGGTTTACTTGATGTCCTATTTCACGGGTAATGGTGAAAGTGGTCTCCATTTAGCGTTCAGCTACGATGGGTATTATTGGGATGCTTTATTTGACGGTAAGCCAGTATTAAAGCCAGCCGTAGGGAAAGATAAGTTAATGCGGGACCCTAGTATTGTTCAAGATGAGAAGGGTGTGTTTCATATGGTTTGGACAACAGGGTGGTGGGATAGAGGTATTGGTTATGCTGCATCCAAGGATTTGATCCGGTGGACCGCACAAAAAAATATACCCGTAATGAAAAAATACCCAAAAGCAAAGAATTCTTGGGCACCGGAGCTGTTTTTCGATCAAAAAGATAAAACGTTTTATATTATTTGGGCCTCTACTATCCCTGGTGCATTTGAAGAGCTACCAACCTCAGAGAGTGAAAAAGGTTTAAACCATAGACAGTTCTATACTTACACCAAAGATTTTGATACGTTTAAAGAAACCCAGCTCTTTTTAGATCCTGGGTTTAGCGTGATCGATGGTATGATTTTAAAAAGAGACAGCGATTATTATTTATTCATTAAAAATGAGAATTCTGCACCTGCTGAGAAAAACATCAGGTATATAAAAAGTAAAAACGTTGACTTATTCTCGGAGGAGGTATCCGCGCCAATCACCGGTGATTACTGGGCAGAAGGTCCTAGTGCTATCACTAAAGGAGATTATGTCTATGTGTATTTTGATAAATACATAGAAGGTAAGTACGGCGCTGTTCGCTCAAAGGACATGAAGATATGGGAAGATGTCTCCGATAAAGTGGTGTTTCCTAAAGGAACGCGCCATGGGACAATATTTGCTGTTTCTGAGTCTTTCTTTGAAAATTTAATCAGTCAAAAAATTAATTGATGAAATCGGTGATGTAATCCATGACCTCTTCCAAGTGCTCTGGTGGTACTCCATGACCCCCTGGGTAGGTGAAGATCGTTACATCAGCACCCTGTTCTAGTAGTTTATCTTTGAGTTTGATGGACTCATTTACCGAAATTAATTCATCTTCTTCGCCATGAAAAATGAGAAATTTGGTGGCATTGGGAGAGATGAAGTTCATAGGGGAGGCTTGATAATAATTTTCCTCCGCTTCCTCAGGTGTTCCACCTAGGAATGCTCTTAAATAACCTTGGGTTTCCTCAGGGGCCAAATCGTAAGCACCCGATAAATCGTATGCCCCAGCTACTGCAATACAACCTAATAGATCCCCATCTCCATGTTTTAATGCTTGAAGTGCCGCTAAATGTGCGCCTGCACTAAAACCCGCTAAATAATGTTTTTTGCCGATTTGGTAGTCG
>DXEZ01000004.1 GCA_019114715.1 Candidatus Sphingobacterium stercoripullorum
GGAAGCCTTCCGGGTGGATAATCGGGCTCGAACCGACGACCCCTAGAACCACAATCTAGTGCTCTAACCAACTGAGCTATATCCACCGTGTTTGAGCGTTACAAAGGTAAAATAACTATTTGAATTTACCAAATATTTTGAAGCAATATCCCCCTACATTTTACAAGTAGAGGGATATCAACAACTTACGCCTTAAATAAGTTCAACACTTCTTTTAATAAAGGATGTTAAATCACCTCCTTTAAGCAATCCTCTAGATAATAATGCCAAATCGTAGGCTTGTTTCGCCAATTTTTCGGCTTCTTCACCTTGGGCACTTACAATCTTTTCGGCTATAGGGTGGTTACCGTTGACCGTTACTTTATAATTGTCAGGCATCTCCCCATAGAAGCTCATACCCCCTCCTAGTTTAGCCATATCTTTCATCCTTCTCATGAACTCATCCATGGTAACCGATACTGGCATATCTTCTCCATTTAAAGCGACCACCTCAACGCTCATATTTTCGTTATTAATCGCTGTAGAGAATATATTCTTTAAGCTTTCTTTTTGCTCCTCACTCAGCTTTAGCTCGATCTCTTGGTCTTTTTCAATGAGCTTATCAATGACATCTGCATCGATACGCTTCAATTGAACCTTCTCACCTCCATTTTGCTCCAGATAAGATGTAAAGTGTGAATCTAAGGGACCATCCAAAATTAGCACATCGTATCCCTTATCTTTAGCTTGTTGAATAGACACATCTTGCTGGTCCGTATCGTGCGAGTAGAGGTAAACGATTTGTCCATCCTTATTGACTTGGATGTCTTTAACTTTTTCGTAAAACTCCTTGAAAGTAAAGTATTCTTGCTCAACATTCTTCAGCAAGCAGAATTCATTGGCTTTTTCAGCAAACTTGCTATCGCTGAGCATTCCATATTTCACAAAAAGGCCAATGTCATCCCATTTCTCCTGGAACGCCTTTCTATCGGCTTTATAGAGCTCCTGCAGCTTTTCTGCTACTTTCCTAGTGATGTATGAATTGATCTTTCTAACGTTCGCATCCGACTGTAGGAAGCTTCTAGAAACATTTAATGGAATATCTGGTGAATCTATAACTCCATGCAGCAACATTAAAAACTCAGGAACTATATCATTTACTTCATCAGTAATGAATACTTGACGGGAAAATAGTTTTATTTTATTTTTTTGTACTTCTACATCGTTCTTAACCTTTGGAAAATACAGCACTCCGGTTAAGTTAAACGGGTAGTCTACATTCAGATGTATCCAAAATAATGGTTCCTCAAAGGTTGTCGGGTAGAGCTCTCTATAAAACGCTAAGTAATCTTCATCTTTCAACTCTGAAGGAGTTTTAATCCACAGGGGCGTTGTATTGTTAACTATATTATCGACTTCCTCAGTTTTATAAACTGGCTCACCCTTTTCATCCTTACCGTCTTCAACGGTCTTAGTTTCCGTTCCAAAACGAATGGGTACAGGTAAAAACTTAGCGTACTTATTTAAAATATTTTGAATCCGTGATTGCTCTAAAAACTCCTCAGATTCCTCATTGATATGCAATATAATATCAGTACCTCTCTGCGTTTTATTCCCTTCAGAAATTTCGTAGCTGGTACTTCCATCACAAGACCACTTTACAGCTTGAGCACCATCTTGATAAGATAAACTTTGAATTTCAACTAAATCGGCCACCATAAAGGCAGAATAGAAACCCAAACCAAACTTACCGATGATTTCGTTTGCATCTTTTGCTTCTTTAAATTTCTCTACAAACTCCGTAGCTCCTGAAAATGCGACTTGGTTGATGTATTTCTTTATTTCATCTGCAGTCATTCCTATACCGCAGTCAGAAATCGTTATCGTCTTTTTTTCCTTATCTAACTTTACATCAATAGTAATGTCTCCCAACTCACCGGAAAAACGTCCTAAAGAAGAAAGTCGATTGATTTTTTGCGTGGCATCTACTGCGTTAGAGACTAATTCTCTTAAGAATATCTCGTTATCAGAATACAAAAACTTTTTTATTACTGGAAAAATATTTTCCGTATGAATCGATATACTTCCTTTTTCTTGCATATTCACAAATTGATTAATGATTTAATTTTTCTAAGATATAGGCAAAACACATTCCATTGCTAATTTATCAGACAGCTTGTCAGTAAACCTGCATTATTTTCGTAAAGGAAAAGAAAATCGTGCCGAAATTTCGCGAATCCCTATACTTAATTAAATATTGGTAATTTTTATTGACCTAAAAAGTCAACTAACTTGCTAACCGCAATGGCCCTATGGCTTATACTATTTTTCTCATCTGGAGTCATCTGAGCAAATGTTTTATCGTATCCATTAGGTATAAAAATAGGATCGTAACCGAAGCCTCCATCCCCTTTTAATTCATCGATAATTACGCCTTCAACAATGCCTTCAAATAAATAATTAGCACCATCCATGTGTAAGGATATGACTGTACGGAACCTAGCTTTTTTATTGCTATGGTCTTTTAAGTTCTCTAATAGCAATTGGATATTTCTGTCCATATCCCTGGATCCTGAATACCTCGCCGAATACACGCCCGGTTCATTATTCAAAGCCTCCACCTCCAATCCAGAGTCATCTGCAAAACAATTTAAACCGAAATGCTCAACTACATAATCTGACTTCTGTCTTGCGTTCTCTTCGAGTGTATCCCAATCTTCTGGAATGTCTTCAAAACACTGAATATCCTCTAAAGAAAGCAGTTCGAACCGATCGCCGAGTATGGAATTCACCTCTTGAATTTTATTGGGATTATTGGTAGCAAATACTAATTTTCTCATGACAGCATAAATGTTTTAAACTCACCCCAAAAAAGCTTTTTCTTCTCCACATTATCGAACATCTCCTCGAAGCTATAGGTGTTAAATACGGTTGCGACGCGCCCCTTCATATAGGCATTTGGCGCTATTTTAATATTAAACAACTCCTCTGGATCCACACCAAATAGCGTGATTTTTTCAGGAGCAAAAAACTCCATTATTTTCTTAAACTCCACTGGGTTTTCAGGATGAGCTAAGTTCAAAAGGGTCACCGAGTCGATCGCTATTTGCAGAGCTGATAGTGTCTTCTCGAAGGCAACAAATGCATCAGGTGAGAAGTAAGGGTGCTCTTTATTGTAAATAATAAAAAGCACCTTACTATCTCTACGACCTTGATAGGTAAACAGTTCATTACTTTTTCCAGGTTCCGATACTTCAGGAGTTCCAGCCGGATTTTGCATTTCCTCAGCTTTTATCTCTTTTTTTGGCTCCTCCAATACCACCGTATTTTCAGGGTCGGTGTTTTCCAAAGCAGGGTCTATGGATTCTTCTATCTCTGAAGAATGCACCTGACTTTCTTTGGTTACAAAAACCGTTTCCTCTATTAAGTGTTTTAAAGCTACCGGATTATCTGTATGAAGTAATGACATAATGACTATTCGTTTTACTGCCCTAAAAGCCAGGCAAAAATTAATGGAGCTACAATTGTAGCATCCGACTCTACTATAAACTTAGGAGTATCTACATCTAATTTACCCCAGGTAATCTTCTCGTTAGGAACAGCACCTGAATAGGAACCGTAAGAGGTCGTGGAGTCTGAAATCTGACAGAAATACGACCAAAATGGAACTTCTTCCCATTCTAGATCTTGGTACATCATCGGTACAACGCAAATTGGAAAATCACCCGCTATACCTCCACCAATTTGGAAAAAGCCTACTCCTTTACCTTCCGAGTTAGCTCTATACCACTCCGTAAGGTAAACCATATATTCAATACCGGTTTTAACGGTACTTGCCTTTAATTCATTTTTAATAACGTAGGAAGTGAAAATATTTCCACAAGTAGAATCTTCCCATCCCGGCACTACAATTGGCAAATTCTTTTCCGCAGCTGCTAAAATCCACGAATTTTTAGGATCTATCTGATATTCTTCCTCCAGTCCACCATCGCGAACTATTTGATAAATATATTCGTGTGGAAAATACCGTTCACCTTTAGCTTCTGCGTCTTTCCATACACGCTCCAGATGCGACTGAAGCTTTCTAAATGCCTCTTCCTCTGGAATACAAGTATCGGTAACTCGGTTGTAGTGATTATCCAAAAGCTCTTTTTCCTGTTCAGGAGTTAAGTCTCTGTAATTCGGAACCCTTTTATAGTGGTTATGAGCTACAAGATTCATGACATCCTCCTCCAGGTTTGCACCTGTACACGAAATTATAGCCACTTTATCTTGACGAATCATTTCCGCTAATGAGATCCCTAGTTCTGCCGTACTCATAGCTCCTGCTAGTGAGACCAACATTTTACCACCAGCCTCTAAATGGGCTTCATACCCTTTGGCTGCATCCATTAAAGCTGCTGCATTGAAATGCAAATAGTTTTTCTCAATAAACTGAGAAACTGGACCACGTTGCTTACTCATTTTTCAAATTTTAAAATAGATAATAAATTGATAACAAAACTACTATATTCCACCGATATGTTACGGCATTTTATCAAATGATTTTCATGTTATTCTCAATGTATTTTTCGAATGATAGGCTTTGACTTCCTCCCTAACCACCTATTTTTCACTACTGGGTACATAAACACTGCAAACAAAATGATTAAGGTTCCCAAATAAAATCCGGTACTCATTTTTTCTTTTTCACCAAAAATCACAAAAGCCAGCAGCATCCCATAAACCGGCTCCATATTGGTGGTTAGAGCTACTGTAAATGCGGTTAATTCACGCATAACCATAACTCCTAGCACATAGGCAAAGGATGTACAAGCGACACCAAGCAGCAATAAATACAGGATATCAGTTGTTGCAATTTGTCCCAAATCGCGCCACTGCCCGCTAAAACCTAACAATAAACTCACAAATACACAAGCCCCTAGCATCTCATAATAGGCTATATAAGTCGGTTTATATTTTTTAACCAAACGGGCGTTAAAAATAGAAAACAAGCTAGCGCATACGGCACTTAAAATCCCAGTAACAATCCCTAGAAAATATTCGTACTCAAATTTAAAAATCAGATAGATAC
The DNA here is from genome assembly GCA_019114715.1 of Candidatus Sphingobacterium stercoripullorum. Classification (GTDB taxonomy): domain Bacteria; phylum Bacteroidota; class Bacteroidia; order Sphingobacteriales; family Sphingobacteriaceae; genus Sphingobacterium; species Sphingobacterium stercoripullorum. The sequence goes on from DXEZ01000004.1 coordinate 5,054, forward strand.
CGTAAACTATAATCAAACCGATTATGATATCAGCTATGGAAACCCTTTTTTTATTAATAAGAGGCTCTAAAACTGCTGTAAAAAGAGTTAGTGAAGATAAGCTGACCAATGTAACCGAGACGGTGGAAACTTTTATGGAATAAAAAAACAACGACCAGTGAAGCCCTACTAACATGCCGACCAATAAGATAGGTGTCATCTCAGCTAAAGGCAAAGCAAACTGCTGTCTTTTAAATTTTAAAAATAGCCACAAAGATATGGAGGCAATAACGACTCTATACCAAACCAGTGGTAACGCTTCAAGGCTTATTAAGCCTCCTAAAACTCCTGTGAAACCCCAGATTAACACAGTTAAATGCAGCAGCAACACCGCACGATTTATATTACTCTTCGGCATTTTTCGGCCAACTATTTAGGTGCTTTATAAATTAAGATACTGGTAACTACTACAAAAATAACATTGGGTATTAAAACTGCTATCACAGGTGACATCCCCCCTTTAATAGAGAACATATTAGCAAACTGAATGAGTACGATATATGTAAAACTTAAAGCGATACCGATTCCTAAGCTTAACCCTATTCCGCCTCGAACTTTCTTGGAGGACAGCGCTACGGCCATCATGGTTAAAATAAAGGTAGAAAATGGATTGATGTATCGTTTGTATTTTTCCAATAACAGCTCATTCATCATGCCAGTTCCTCGGAGTTTCTCCTTAGCTATACGCTCCTCCAACTCAGGAGTTGTCATGGTTGTAAAAATATTATCGTAAACCTCAAAATCTCTGGGACGCATATCCAGCAAAGTATCAATACGTTCACCGTAGGTCATCGTTTCCTTTAAGCCGTCTATTTTACGAATAGAATAGTTCTCAATGGACCAGGTCCTAGCCACAGAATCCCAAGCAATCCGATCTGCCCAGAGTTTTTCTGTCATTTCTAACCCATCAAACTTCTCCAACCTAAAGCTACTTCCTACCGCTGTCTTATTGTCGAAATAATCGATATAAACGTATGTATTACTATCCAACTGCATATGGGTAGAGACAGTCGAGGAAGCTACACGATCGGGTTTTACATACACATTTTCAAAACCAACTTTCAGCTTGTTCGTTTCTGGAATTATGTAAATATTGAACACTAAGGTCACTAGAAACACAATGCAGGAAGCGTAAAAATAAGGCCGTAACATCCGGTAGAAGCTCATCCCTCCACTTAAGATGGGCACAATCTCCGTTTTATCGGCCATTTTCGAGGTAAAGAAAATAACGGCAACAAAATTAATTAACGGCGATAGCATATTCAAAAAGAACGGTATCATCCCTGCGTAGTATTCAAATACTATCTTTGATAAGGGTGCTTTGTGCTCTAAAAAATCATCAAATCGCTCGGATATATCGAATATCACCATCACAATGGTAAAAATAGCCATCGTAAAAATGAAGGTATTCAAGTATTTCCAAAATATGTAGCGATCAATAATTTTCATTGCTATGTTCTAGTTTTCTTACAAACGCTCATCAAGAACTTTAACCATTTTTTGCTTCCACTCATTAAAATTGCCCTCAATAATTCTCTTACGGGCTTCTTTTACTAAGCTAATATAAAAATACAAATTATGAATGCTAGCAATTTGTGCTCCTAAAAGTTCTTTTGAACGCAAAAGATGTCTCAAGTAGGCTTTTGAGTACATCCTATCTGTTAGCAGCTCACTTTCCGCATCAATAGGTGAAAAGTCTTTTTCCCATTTTTTATTTTTTATATTTATTATGCCATTCCATGTAAAAAGCATTCCGTTGCGTGCATTTCGAGTAGGCATCACACAATCGAACATATCGATTCCCAAAGCTATATTTTCCAAAATATTCACTGGTGTTCCTACCCCCATTAAATACCTGGGTTTACTTTCCGGCAAAATATCACAAACTACCTCGGTCATGGCATACATCTCCTCTGCAGGCTCTCCTACAGACAATCCACCTATCGCATTTCCGGCCCTATCGAAAGAGGCTATGGTTTCGGCGGACTTCATCCTTAGGTCTTTAAAAGTAGAACCTTGGACAATGGGAAACAGCTCCTGGCTATATCCGTATAAAGGATCAGTTTGATCGAATCGGTCGCAGCACCTCTTCAGCCATCTGTGGGTCATCTCCATAGATCGCCTGGCGTAGCGATAATCACAAGGATAAGGCGTACACTCATCAAAAGCCATGATAATATCTCCACCAATAATGCGCTGGGTATCCATGACATTTTCTGGTGTAAAAAGGTGCTTCGAGCCGTCGATATGCGACCTAAAGGTTACACCTTCTTCTCTGATCTTTCTAACTCCAGAAAGAGAATACACTTGGAACCCCCCAGAGTCTGTTAAAATAGGGCCTTGCCATCCATTAAAAGCGTGTATTCCTCCCGCCTCTTGTAAAACTTCCAACCCAGGTCTCAAATATAAATGATACGTGTTGCCAAGAATAATTTGAGCTTTAATCTGATCAACCAACTCATGCTGATGAACCCCTTTTACGGTTCCAGCGGTTCCAACTGGCATAAATATCGGAGTTTCTACTGTTCCGTGATCAGTGGTAAGCACTCCTGCACGTGCTTTAGAATTTAAGTCCTGCGCTTCTAATTTAAATTTCATATCCTTTCCAATACAGCCGCAAAAATACTATAAATATTCAACCAATCATCTGATTGCACAGAATATTAGCAATTCTTAAACCTTTTGTTATTATTTCAGTTAGAACATCCTATCTTTGAGCATTCATGGAAGAAGGTTTAAAATACATAGAGAGTCTCCCGATATGGGTGATTACGACTTGTTCAGTGTTACTGCTTTTGCAGCTTTATTACTTATTATTGGTTTTTGGACGCCTAGCATTTTTCAAGGGGCAAAAACACGATGGAGAAATTATTGAAGATGGAGACCTTCCACCTCTGACAGTGATTATATGCGCATATAATGAAGAGAACAATCTAAAAGAGCACCTTCCCAGCATCCTATCTCAAACCTATCCCAATTTTGAGGTCATTGTGGTTAATGACTTTTCTACCGATGATACGAAATGGGTCTTACAAGATTTTTGCAAAAAATACCGCAATCTGAGGGTGATCGACATAAAAGAACATATACAACTGAAGCACAATAAAAAATTCGCCCTCACAATAGGTATTAAAGGAGCTAAATATGATCACCTTGTACTAACTGATGCAGACTGTCAGCCTCACTCAAGGCTTTGGCTGAAAGAAATGGCTTCGGGATTTAGAAACAACAAGGAGATAGTACTAGGCTACTCTCCTTATGTTAAAAGAAGGGGCTTTTTAAACAAGCTAATCCGCTTTGAGACAGCTCAAACTGCAATAAACTACCTTTCTTTCGCTTTGAAAAAAAATGCTTACATGGGCGTAGGCCGGAATTTAGCGTATACAAAAAACTTATTCTTTAAAGGCAAGGGGTTCACCTCGCACATGCATATTCGTTCAGGTGATGATGATTTATTCGTGAATCAAAATGCCACGAAAGAGAACGTATCTGTGATAATAAGTCCAGATTCATTCATGTATTCAGAGCCTAAAACAACCTGGAAAACTTATTACAAACAAAAAGCAAGACATTCCACTGCATCCAAGGCTTATTTGTTCAAACATCGCTTTAATTTAGGGTTACAATTAATCTCAAGTCTTGGATTTTATATAGGACTCATTACTTTAGTAGTCTTATCACCAAGCTCTTGGATATTAATCCTAAGCACTTACATTATTAAAACAATAATCCAAATCATTGTTTACAATAAGTGTTATTCAAAACTTGCTTGTAAAGACCTAGTCAAATGGATTGTTTTATTAGATTGTTTTTACTATTTCTTTATCGTAATAAACGGCGCATTAAATCGAGGAAAAAAAGATATCTCTTGGAGCTAAGCTTAATCAAAATGAACTACAACATAGAATTAATAAAAAAATACTTTCCAAATTTAAATCAACTTCAGGTCGAACAATTCGCAAAACTTGGCGAACTCTATACATTTTGGAATGCCCAAATTAATGTGATCTCAAGGAAAGACATGGAGAACTTTTACCTACACCACGTACTCCACTCTTTGGGTATCGCAAAGTTCGCGCAAAATTTCAAACCTGGAACTAAGATATTGGATGTTGGAACGGGTGGTGGATTCCCAGGCATCCCACTAGCGATTCTATTCCCAGAAGTAACCTTTCATTTGGTGGATTCGATCGGTAAGAAGATCAAAGTTGTGAATGAGGTAGCACAAAGCTTAGGGTTAAAGAATGTAATTGCCGAAAAAACGCGTGCAGAACATGTGAAAGACAAATACGACTTCATCGTTTCTAGAGCGGTTACTAGACTATCTAACTTCATTCCGTTAATACGCAATAAACTAGAAAACAAAGACATAAATGCTTTATCTAACGGTATACTTTATTTAAAGGGAGGAGATTTGGAATCAGAAGTTAAAGAAGCGAAAGTCAAAGCCGAATTGTATCCACTAGAAGCCTATTTCAGGGAAGACTTCTTTGAAACAAAATATGTTTTGTACATTCCCATGTAGTTATTCTATTACACAAAACGTGATTGCGCTTTGTTTTCATCTAGATTCTGAGAAATACAACGGACACCTCTATTCACCTTGCAATGAAGACTTAGCCCCCCCTGTAAAGAAGTGAATTATTTAGTCTAGAGAAGTGCACCTTTAATCAATAAGCACCCCTAGCTACTATGGAATGACGTTTTAAAAGTACTTTTTTCTTAAATGACACAATTATGTGTTAGTTTTTTATTATTTTTGTACACCTTACAAGATAGGTATTTTAACTAGAAATTCTTTTTAACTCTTAATACTATTCATGCTTATTGCCGTTCTTTCAGGATTACTAATTTCATGTTTAATAATCCCTTTTGGTAAGCATCTGAAATCCAAATGGGGTATATTGATTGCTTTGCTACCCGCTAGCTTATTTGTTTATTTCCTGATGCAGCTCCCAAAAGTTCAGTTTGGGAATATTCTTACTAGCACTAACGCCTGGGTTCCAAGCATGGGGGTCAACTTGGCATTCCGGCTAGACGGTTTGTCTTTGTTATTTGCCCTTTTAATCACAGGGATTGGAACAGGAATATTCAGCTACGCTTTTTCATACCTAAAAAAACACAACTATATAGACAGATTTTTCGGATACCTCTCTTTATTTATGGCCTCCATGTTGGGTTTAAGTCTATCCGATAATATCATTCTCTTATTTGTATTTTGGGAGTTAACGAGTATAAGTTCATTTTTCTTAATAGGCTTCAATAACAATTCAGCCGAATCTCGCAGAAGCGCTTTAATTTCTTTCGGAGTCACAGGTCTTGGAGGATTTTTCTTGTTGGCTGCTTTAGTATGGGTGGGATCGGTTGCAGGAACTTATAGCCTATCTGACTTATTATTGCTTGGAAACATATATACTCAGCAGCCTCTTTACCCCCTAGCTGTGGTATTCCTTTGTATTGGTGCCTTTACAAAGTCAGCGCAGTTCCCATTTCACTTTTGGCTCCCTGGAGCCATGAGAGCCCCTACCCCTGTATCGGCCTATTTGCACTCTGCAACAATGGTCAAGGCTGGTGTTTATATTTTAGCGCGTTTTACGCCAATAATTGGGGGAACAATGGTGTGGCAATACCTTCTTATTGCCTTTGGTGGTTTCACCATGATTTATGCCGCTTATAATTCAATCATTCGTAATGACTTAAAGAGTATATTGGCCTATACAACCATATCCGCACTGGGAATCTTGGTGTTTTTGATTGGTTTAGGAACGCAGGCCGCACTTATAGCTGCAATAAGCTTTATTGTTACTCACGCCCTATATAAAGCGGCTTTATTTATGATAACGGGTATTATAGATTTACAAACTGGAACAAGAAATATAAGAAAGCTTAGTGGTCTTTTTAAAAAAATGCCCCTAGTTGGTGTTGCTGGAGCAATAGCAGCCCTATCAAGTGCAGGGGTACCGTTATTTATAGGGTTTATTAGTAAAGATTTAATCTATGAGTCCACCTTAGAGTTGGTAAATAATCAGGCGTATTATTTAACAGCACTAGCTGTGCTCACCAATATTGCTTTAGTAGCTGCAGGATTTATGGCCGGGTTCACTCCTTTTATAGGTAAAGATAGCTTCCCGAAAGTTACCCGTTTTAAAATGGAGCCCAGCTTTTGGCTACCTCCCATTATTTTGGGAGTATTAACCGTTATTTTTGGAATTTTCCCATCCTGGTTGGAACATGCTTTTATCAACCCTAGTGCCAAGGTTATTCTTTCAGAAAGCATCACCGGAGACTTAAAGCTATGGCATGGCTTTAATACCGTTTTTATTTTAAGCTTAATTACTGTAGGTATTGGAACGGTATTATTCGTTTTAAACAAACCGAATCAGCGGAAACAAGAATTGGTGAGCAAACTCGAAAAGATTGCACCAAAATCATTGTTCAGCAGCATATTTTTCCACTTTAGATCATTTTCTCAAAAATACACCAATATACTGCATGACGGGTTTTTAAGAAACTATATATTTAAAATATTTTTATTTGCAGAAATTGTTCTATTATATGTACTCATAAAAGATGGCCCTATTTACGTCAACTTTGAGCAGTTGAGCGCAATAAGCTTTTATGAAATAGTATGTGTATTGATTCTCTGTGGAGCAATTTTAATCGTATTATTTACGAAATCTAGAATGACGGCAGTCATTGCAACAAGCGTGGTGGGCTATACCATTTGTCTGATGTACGTGTTTTACTCGGCGCCAGACTTAGCCATGACCCAATTCTCTATAGACACCTTAACGGTAGTACTATTTGTTTTTGTTCTTTTCAGGCTTCCTCCCTTTTTAAATTTCAGAAACAAAGCAACTAGAGCTAGAGACGCTGTGTTAGCTATTTTATTTGGAACAACCATATCACTAGTTGTATTAAAAGTTATGCAAACTCCCTTTTCACCCGACGTAAAAGAATTCTATGGAGCATACGCTTACATCTTAGCAAAAGGTAAAAACGTTGTTAACGTTATATTGGTTGACTTTAGGGGGATAGACACCATGTTTGAAATAGTCGTGTTAACTATTGCGGGGTTGGGGGTATTTAGTTTATTGAAATTAAGATTAAAGTCTTCAGAAAAAGAATAAAAATATGAGCAGTATTATTTTAAAAACAGGAGCAAGATATTTACTACCTATTTTATTGCTCTATTCTGTATTCCTCTTATTAAGAGGTCACAATTTGCCGGGCGGTGGATTTGTCGGTGGTTTAGTGGCGTCGATTGCTTTTGTATTACATAGTTTTGCAAACGGTACGGAGAACACTCTTAAATTATCCAAACACAAACCCATTCAGCTCATTCCTATAGGGCTATTATTAGCAGCTCTGAGTATGGTTTTACCGATGTTTTTTGGATTACCTCCGATGACTGGTGTTTGGTTTGATTATCCCCTTCCAGTAATGGGCTTAATTGGGACCTCCCTGTTTTTTGATATTGGGGTGTACTTAGTAGTCATCGGATCTATTTTAACCACTTTATTTACAATTTCTCAAAGCACTCACTAATATATGGAATTAGTATTAGTCATACTTATTGGAATCTTCTATGCTGCAGGCGTATTTCTGGTTTTACGAAGAAGTATGGTAAGGCTTTTATTAGGTATTATATTGCTTAGCAACGGTACGAATATTTTAATATTTTTATTAGGATACTTGGTAAAAGGAAAGCCTCCTGTGATTCCTAAAGACTTGCAAGTTTTTCAAGATATTTATGCGGACCCGGTGCCTCAAGCCTTAATATTAACAGCTATTGTAATTAGCTTCGGGCTAACAGCCTTCGCAATTGTGTTATTAAAAAGAGTGTACGCATTGATAGATTCAGATGATTTAGATAGCTTAAATACTCCGGAGGAGGAAGAAGAAGATTTATGACAACAGGTATTATAGTAACGGTAATTTTCATTCATTTATTTACTGCTATTTTCCAACTCGCATCCTGGAAGAAAACAACATTCCAAGGCTGGTTAAGCGTTACAGGAAGTTTTTTCGCTCTTGCGGCAGCTGTAATATTATTCGTAAGGGTTTATACAGAAGGTACATTAACTCTTCAAGCAGCAAATTGGGATGCACCTTTTGGAATCGTATTTGTCGCTGATTTATTCAGCGCCACATTAGTGCTTCTAACGAGCTTGGCAGGCTTTTCAATTTCTATGTTTTCAACAGTAGGAATTGGGCCCCATCGCAAGGAATACGGGTACTTCCCCATCTTCCACTTTCTTATCATGGGGTTGATTGGAGCGTTTCTAACCGGTGATATCTTCAACCTATATGTCTGGTTTGAAGTTATTATCATCGCTTCATTTGTACTGATGACTTTAGGAGGTAGGAAAGCTCAACTTGAGGGTGCAGTTAAATATATGGCATTAAACATTTTAGCCAGCACATTTTTCCTCACTGGAATAGGACTGTTATACGGGCTCACAGGCTCTTTAAACATGGCTGACCTATCGCAAAAGATTGCCCTGATTGACAAGCCTTATATATTGGAGTTGGTTTCGGTTTTCTTTTTGCTAGGCTTTGGTACCAAATCGGCAGTTTTCCCTTTGTACTTTTGGTTACCGTCATCCTACCATACCCCCCCTTCAGCTGTTGCAGCGGCATTTGGAGGCTTGCTCACTAAAGTTGGAGTCTATGCTATGATTCGTGTATTCACACTGGTGTTTGTCCCTAGTGATTTCATCAAGTGGATGCTAGTTGGTTTAGCGGTATTTACAATTATAACGGGTGCCTTGGGTGCAATTGGAAAGGACAACATTCGAAAGCTATTCTCCTACTTGATCATTTGTCACATAGGATATATGATTGGTGGTTTAGGAGTATTCAGTACAACAGCAATTATGGGAGCCATCGTATATTTAATCCACGACATAGTTGTGAAGACCAACTTGTTTTTAATTGCTGGATTAATTCGGCAGGTCAGAGGAACCATGAACATCAATAAGTTAGGAGGATTGTATACACAATACCCGAAGATT
>DXEZ01000195.1 GCA_019114715.1 Candidatus Sphingobacterium stercoripullorum
AATTTCAGATCTATAGAACCATCTATTACACAGCATTATAGCCTCCTTATAATAACACGGAAATTACACCAGGATAGATACCCAAGAGCAATGTACCGATCACGCAAAGGATTAATACAATATTATAAGAAAACGAATATTCCATTTTGGGAGTTTCTGCAGCTTTAAAATACATGTGTATAACTACCCTCAAATAATAAACAACCCCAATTGCAGCATTAATAGCTGCTAATGCAATAAGCACAACTTGGGAGGTTTCCATGACGTTAGTAAAGAGCATAAACTTGCCCATAAAACCTGCGGTTAAGGGTATCCCTGCTAAAGAAAGCATAGCGATAGTCATAATCAGCGCGAAAACTGGATTCTTTTTTGCTAGCCCATTAAAAGCTTCAAACTGTTCTGATCCAACTTCTCTTTTCACTAAATATAAACCTCCAAAAGCAACAATAGACGCAAAGGCGTAGGCAATCGAATAAATTAAAAGGCCCGAAGCTGCAGCATGTCCTATAACTAGAATGGCAAACAGCATGTAGCCCGCATGGGAAACACTTGAATAAGCCATCATCCTTTTAAAGCTACTTTGTTTCAACGCTGAGATGTTTCCAACAAATAGAGTAATTATAACAATAGCCAAAAGCACAGGTGTCCAGAATGACTCTACTGGTATCAACACTTCACTAAAAAGTCTAAAGAAAGCTGCGAAAGAAGCAATCTTCACAACTGTACTCATAAATATTGTAATCAACGTTGGAGCACCATCATATACATCTGGTGTCCAAAAATGAAATGGTGCTGCACCAACCTTAAAACAAAGACCAGTAAGAATTAATAGCACTCCCATATAAAACATAGGAGGGATATTTCCCGAGTAGTCTAAAACAAAGCTGCTTAAAACAGCTAGATCAAAACTTCCAACCGATCCATACAATAGCGCAATACCAAAAAGTAGGAACCCAGTAGAAAAAGCACCCATTATAAAGTACTTTAGGGAAGCCTCATTCGATAAAACATCTTGCTTGCGAATACCAACTAAAATATATAAGGCCACAGACATGATCTCTATCCCTACAAAAAGCATCGCAAAGTTGTGATAACTGCAGACCATAACAGCCCCAACCAAGGAGAATATTAGTAAAGAATAATATTCTGCTACGTTCTTTTTTGCAGTTTTAAAGTAATCGTAAGATTGTAAAAATACAAGCCCGGTTAAAAGGATACATATAGTAGAAAATACTATAGCAAAATCATCGAATAATATCATACCCTGAAACTGAGGGATGGCTTTATCTGCAGGAGACCAGATCAGAAATCCGGCAGCAACAACCAGACCTAATAAAGAAACTGGGAGTAGCAGGTTTCTAGCTTTAAAAAGCCCTAGATACAGTATTAATACTCCTAATAACGACAGTGTGACAATTGCACCCATATTCTAATATCAATAAAAGATTATTCGTTTAATTAAAATTCACTTGTTGAATCAATTGCTCTACAGAAGCTTGAGATAAATTTAAAAGTCCATTAGGGAAAAGGCCCAAATACAATGTAAACCCAACCAAAACGACTAATAATATTAATTCATGGCCTCTAACATCGGAGACGTCTTTGAATCGTTCTATAACTGGCCCTAACATGGCTTTTTGATACATCCTAAGCATGTAAACGGCACTAAAAATAAGCGTTAGACCTCCAAAGGCTGCGTAAATTAGCCCTTGTTCATAAACACCTTTTAGCAAGAGAAATTCTCCAATAAAGTTAGCAGTTAACGGAAGTCCTACAGCTCCCATAGTTAAAATGAGTAAAAGTGCTGCAAGCCTAGGCATATTCTTAGCAAGACCTCCTAGCTCAGACAAATCCCGCGTATTTGTTCTTTGCATCCAAATCTCAATAACATAAAATAAAGCTACCACACTTATACCGTGGCTCACCATTTGGAAAATGGCGCCCTGGATTCCCGCTTGATTCCATGAAAATATACCCGCACTGATTAGACCAACGTGTGCAATTGAAGAGTACGCAATTAATCTTTTAGCATCTCTTTGCTTGAAAGCAATAATTGATGCATATACCAACCCAATAATAGCTAGAGTTAAAGCAAAAGTCCCGTAGTTTTGTACACCTTCTGGAACCACTGGAATTAACCAACGGATCAGCGCATAAGTTCCCATCTTTAGCATAATACCAGCTAATAGCATGGTACCCGCCGTCGGCGCAAAAGTATAAGTATTGGGTTGCCAGGTATGAAATGGAAAAATAGGGATCTTCACAGCAAAGGCAAAGAAAAACGCCCAAAAGACCCAGCCTTGTGTAGATTCAGATAAACTTAAGGAGGTCAAAGTAGCCCATTCATAATCACCTCCTGGAGTTTGATTACCAAGGAAAACTAAGGCAACCAACATAAGAATACTTCCAAGGAAAGTGTATACAAAAAACTTCAAGTTGATCGCAATCCTATCGCCTTCACCCCAAAGAGCACAAATAAAATATATAGGGATAAGCGCTAACTCCCAACCAACATAAAACGTAAAAGCATCTAATGCAACAAAGACTAAAAGTAGTCCTGTTTGCATAAATGAAACCAACGCATAAAAGCTCCCTTTGAAATTGGAGCCAAAAGTCCCTAAGACAATTAAAGGAATAAGAGCGTTCGTGAGTAAAATCAATGGTAAACTAATCCCATCTAGCCCAATATGAAAAACAATATTCAGCTGTGAAATCCACGGATACGATTGTTCAAATTGTATGGATGCATCGGGAACGAAATTAGTAATCAAAGGTATACTTAGACCGGCTTGAATCAATGTAAGAATTAGAGCCAACCTTTTCGCTAATGAATTTTGCTTTACAAAAAGTAAAACAACAGCCGTTACTAACGGAAAAAGAAGAAGTATTAATAGGTTATTCATTAAAATATCTAATGCTAATTAATTTCCAAAAAAACCATACAAAACAACCAACACAACTCCTATGACCATAACAAAAACATAAAATGTTAAATGGCCACTTTGCAACTGTCTTAGTGCAGAAGAGGTATTTATCGTCAATCGTCCAACCGAGTTCACTATTTTATCAATCCCTGACCTATCTATCGTATTATAAAAAACTCTAGACAAACCTTTAAGAGGATTAACAATTATTGCGTCATACACTTCATCGAAATAAAGCTTGTTATATGAAAGTTTATATATAGCTGTCGGATTAGATCGATCGGTTGTAAGAATATCTTTATTAACATATCTCTTATATGCAGTAAATGCCATAATTAAAGCACCTACGACAGAGATGCTCATTAATACAATCTCCGTGCTATGTGAAACTTCAAACGGCTGCATTAAATTGTTTGATGTTTCAAATACGGGGGATAAAAAGTTTGCTAAGCCTGTACTCCCTCCAAAAACTTCAGGAACATTTAATCCTCCCCCAATAAAAGATAATATTGCAAGAAGAATTAAAGGTAAAGTCATAACAATGGGAGATTCTTTAATAGAACGCATAAGACTACTATCACCGCGGTATTTTCCATGAAAAGTCATGAATAATAAACGGAACATATAAAATGCTGTAAGTAAAGCGCCTATAGCGCCTAAAACCCATAAAACAGGTGAGCTATTAAATGCGTAGGCTAAAATTTCGTCTTTAGAAAAGAATCCAGATAATGGGGGCAGTCCAGCAATGGCTACTGTTCCGATTACCATAGTAATATAAGTGATTGGCATTTTTCCTTTTATTCCACCCATTTTACGCATGTCTTGCTCATCTTGCATGGCAAAGATCACCGACCCTGCTCCTAAAAACAATAAAGCTTTAAAGAAGGCGTGGGTAATGACGTGGAAAAAGGCACCAGTAAAAGCGCCAACACCCAATCCTAAAAACATATACCCCAATTGAGAAACCGTAGAATAGGCTAAAACCTTCTTGATGTCATTTTGTGTGAGTGCAATAAATGCAGCAATTAAGGCAGTTGCAATTCCAACAACAGCGATAATTTCCATGGTTACAGGAGAAAGCACAAACATAACGCTAGAACGCGCTATCATATAAATACCTGCAGTAACCATAGTAGCCGCGTGAATTAACGCCGAAACAGGCGTCGGTCCAGCCATCGCATCGGGCAGCCAGGTAAATAAAGGCAATTGTGCAGATTTTCCGGTCGCTGCAACAAAGAGTAAAATTGTAATCCATGTTAAGGCTGAATCGCCATAAGCAACGTTTGCTGCCTGAGGTAAAACTGTTGAAAACTCTAAGCTTCCAAATGTAGAAATTATAAAAAACGTGGCAAGCAAAAACCCTAAATCTCCAATTCGGTTCATTATGAAAGCCTTCTTACCTGCTGAGGCAAAGCTCTTCTTTTCATACCAAAATCCAATGAGCAAGTAGGAGCAGAGGCCAACTCCTTCCCAACCTATAAACATAATCAGGTAATTGGAGCCCAATACAAGGAGCAACATAAAGAACACAAACAGGTTTAGATATGCAAAATACTTAGCATATCCTTTATCTGCCTTCATATAGCCCACTGAATATAGATGTATTAAGAATCCAACCCCAGTAATAATGAGAATCATTATCGCACTAAGTGGATCCAATAAGAATGAAAAAGAGATATCAATTGTTCCAATTTGAATCCAATCAAAAA
>DXEZ01000196.1 GCA_019114715.1 Candidatus Sphingobacterium stercoripullorum
GGGACACCCATAACGAATGCAAATATTAGCAACCTACGAACTAAAAAAACATATACAACAAATGAGTACGGAAATTGTCTTATTGAAGGATTAAGTAAAGATTCAATTTCTATTTCCCACATTGCTTATCACGACACGACCTTTGTTATAAAGGAAAATACATCTGAGTATATTTTAGAACTACGTTCCATGGCAATAGAAGGTGTAAATGTTTTTGTAGGCTCCTCTTTTAAACGCCCAAGCAATAAAGGTGCTTATCCTGTCCCTTTACCGTTTCTCACTGCTATACCGTCATTTTTGGGGGAGCCTGATATTATTAAATCTCTAACCTTTTTACCGGGTGTATCTTCAGGTAATGAAGGGTATTCACATCTTTTTGTAAGGGGTGGAAATCAAGACCAAAATTTAATTTTATTTGATGGTGCTACTATGTTTAACGTTAATCACATGGGTGGGCTTATATCGATGTTCCATCCTGAAATGATAAATAATGTAAACTTTTATAAAAGCTATTGGCCATCGCAATATGGAGGTAAATTATCTTCAATAGTTGATGTAAATACGGCTGAAGGGGATTACAAAGAACACAAACAAGCTTTACAGTTTAGTATTATTAGTCCGAAAGTGAAATTCGAAGGTCCCATATGGAAAGATAAAATAAGTTATAACTTAGGTGTTCGTAGAACGCTTTTTGATCTTTATACTGGCCCAATATCTAGGCAATTAAAAAGAGGTGAACGGAATGGAGATATTGGCAACCTTGCCTCCCAAGATATTACATTACGACTAGATGGCCGCATAAGCCAAAACCAACATGTTTCTTTAAGCGCTTTATTAGGTAAAGATAAATATGCATTTATAGAAAACTATCCAAACTACAATAGTAGTGGAGAAGAATCTTATGGAATTAATAATAAAGTTCTTGCGTTCAATTACCGGATTTACAATAAAAAATCAAGTTTTTTCAACGCACATCTAAGTTACTCGGGATATAACTTATCCTATTCAGATGAGCATAATTCACAACAAAACTCTGGGCCTACGAACATTCAAAAATCTGCCCTCCAAAAGGTATCAACTACTGGGAACACCTTAAACTCTATAAAAGCAAATGTCTTTGGAGACACCCATATAAATGACGCTTTTGGAATTAGATACGGAATAGAGCACGAGGGGCTTACTTACAAAATATATCTAGATAGGCATGAAGCAATGGATAAAAACATTGTAAGTCAACTTAGTAGCACCAATAAAAACAACAACGTATCTACCACATCGGTTTTTAGTGATGTCGAGCACCAAATAAATACAAAGTTAATCAGTCATTTCGGTGTGCGATTTACTCGGTACAAAAACGCATCTTACAACAAGTGGTTTATAGAACCTAAAGCTCAATTAAGCTTTAGTGTAGACGAGAGTTCTACATTGAAAGCAAGTTTTAATATGCAACGTCAACACACAATCCTATTAGGCTTTACAGATGACATGGGACGATTCCGAGAATATTATGTTACAAGTGATAAAAACATCCCTCCATCTGTTTCAAACCAATGGTCAGTAGGTTATTTTAAAGAATCCAATTGGATCATAAATAAGTTTGCATTGGAAATGTATTATAAAAACCAATCAAAGACCACTAAGTTCATACCTTCTGCAGATTTCGATAAAGATATCTTAGAATACAATAACTTCCTTCACAATAATGGAAGGAACAGAATTTATGGTATAGAAGCACTTTTACAAAAAACCACAGGCAACCTACAAGGATCCTTGGCCTATACATATGCTCATTCAAAAAGTAAATTCTCTACAATAAACCAAGGAAATCCGTTTGATGCAGACTTCGATTACAGGCATAGCATCAATGCTTTATTATTTTATAACTTTGGCCGAGGATATCAATTATCAGGAAGTTGGAGTTATAAAACTGGACGCCCATTTAGTATGCCAACAAGTTATTCGGATACAGGAGACCAATTCGGTGGATTCTATATCGTGTCAGATATAAACAATATACGGATGCCTGCATTTCATAGACTGGACATTAACATTGAACGTAAATGGCAAACTAAAAAGGGAAATAAACGTTGGTTTGGTTTTGGGATATACAATGTTTATAACCGTGTAAATCCATTTTTCGTACAGCCCTCTGAAACTCCCAATAAAATGGAGGTAATAGGCATGTTTCCAATTATCCCGTTTTTTAATATTGGCTTTGAATTATAACAATATATCATGAACCGTTTACATTCACTCGTATTTTTAGCCTTATTACTGCATCTGATTGTAGGATGTACTGAACATAGAAATGAGATTGATATGGAGTTCCCTGACTACAAGCCTACACTAGTAGTCCTAGCGGGTGCAAGCCCACTATCAGGTGCACAGGCTACAATAAAATGGAGTGTACCTTTAAAAGGACAAAAAGGGGAAGTTCCCAACTCACCCAACCTATCACTGTTCTTACTAGAAAACAACGAAAGAAAGACACAATTTAACAAAGACTCGATAGGCTTTTTCTCTATAAAGCCAGAAAACATAAAGCTTTCACAAAACAAAGGATACTCTTTAGAAATAGTGTTTAACGATTCTAATAAAAGCATATTTTCTGATGAATCTTATTTACCAGCAGAGCCTGTTATAAAAGACGTTCATGCGCACTATATATCCCAAAGCCCGCCTTGGCTTGAATTGACATATACGCAGATGGCCACCACAAGTGCCATTTCTGGGATCTCAATAGCTACCACGCCCATAGCAGGAAGCGGTAACTCTACTGAAAAACCAAGTTTTCTTAATTATTTAAACACATCAAGCTTCATCGATACCGAAGGTATAAACCTTCCTGAAACAAAAAGAACCTTGACGCTTAGTGGGGAGTTAGGCATGGAAAGCCATGAGGCAGCTGATACAATCAACCTTAAAATAGCCTACCTCTCTAAGGAATTAACAACATTCAAAAACGAGGTAGACCAACTGGATTATATGGGCGAATCAATTTTTCAAACCATAAAACCGGTTTTTTCAAATATTAATGGCGCCTCTGGTGTATTTGGGCTTTACAATGAATCAAGCGACACGACGGCTATTTCAAAAGAAAACAACTCTAATAATCGACCTTAATCCTCTCGAACATCCAGTATTACACCACTATTCTATAGCTCTTCATCGACCCAAATACATTCTTTCAAACCATAGGAAAATCACAAATAACCCGCCTTTTGAAAGGCCTATTATTTTATTTCCTTTAAAATTTCTTTAAAGAACTTCCAAAACTTTTGCACAGATTTTAT
>DXEZ01000197.1 GCA_019114715.1 Candidatus Sphingobacterium stercoripullorum
TTGAACCCAAGCATTTCTTACTATTCCACGCACCCTATTAATAATCATGCTGCAGTTAACACGCACTGGGCTTTTTTTAAAGAACTCATTACTCGAAATGTTAAAAAGAATCCGTTTTTATATTTTCAAGATGAAAAGGTAAATAAATTGCTAGCACCAGTTTTTAACGCCGGTGATTCTACGACCTATTTCCTACGGCAAGATGTTGAGGATATCAATGTCGTTTTAATTGTGCTGGAAAGCTTTACAGCTGATTTAGTGCATGCTTTAACGGGAGAAAAGGGGATAACCCCTAATTTTGAAAAATGGATTAAGCAAGGGGTTTTATTTGACGAGGTGTATGCCGCATCGGATCGTTCTGACAAAGGGATTATAGCTGTTTTTAGTGCTTTTCCCTCCCAAGGCGATGAAAGTATAATTAAATATATACCAAAGCACGAAAAGCTTTTTGGTTTACCACAAGTATTTGAGGATTTAGGCTATAGCAATTCATTTTATTATGGAGGGCAAAGTGAGTTTTATAATTTCAAGTCGTATATGCTCTCCCACGGTATGCATAGGGTGGTAGACCAGAAGGACTTTAAGCCCTCGGAGGTAAAATCCTCCTGGGGTGTGTACGATGGTTTGACCTTCCAGAGGTATTTAAAAGATTTAAATAGGGAGCCCACACCATTTTTTTCTTCCTTATTTACTTTGAGCAATCACGAGCCTTTTGAATTGGACGGGGTGTATAAATTTGGGGAGAAAACAAATGCTGATAAGTTTAAAAGTACAGCCTATTATACAGATTCGGTAATAAACGACTTTATAGAGGAAGCCAAAAAGTCCTCTTGGTATGACAACACTTTGTTTGTTTTTATAGCCGATCATGGCCACCGGTTACCGGCTAGTAAATGGAGCGTTAATAACCCCGAAAGGTACCATATTCCATTGTTATTTTACGGTAATCTCATTGAAGAACAATGGAAGGGAAAGCGTGTAAGTAAAATTGCGAATCAGACGGACTTAGCCGCCACATTATTGCACCAAATGGGCCTCCCATCACATGATTTTCCTTGGTCACGTAACATCATGGGGAATAATTATAAACCTTTGGCATTTTTTGCCACCAAAGACGTTATAGGGATTCATACCGATAGACAATCGATTAGTTTTGATAGTAGCATTGGGAAAATTAGTGAAGTAAAAAATAAAACCTTTACAGAAAGTAAAAACCAAGAATTACTTGATACATTAAAAGCTTACTATCAAAAGGTTTACACGCAGTTTCTTGTATATTAATGGATAAATGAGTTTGTAATTCCTAGGGATAATGCCATTTTTAAAATTGTCTTCACCTTAACTTTTCATTTTCTTAATCAAGAAAATAGGATAATACGGAAATTTTCATTTAATTTTGACGTAATATCCTAAAAGTTAGTCTTTAACGTAGGATGGTTAATTAATTTATGTTTAACTGATCAAACCCTTAAAAATGGTTTTAGGTATTTGGATTATTAAATACTAACCTCTTTTTAACTTATTATGAAAAAAAAATTATTTTTTTTAGTTTTTACTTTTTTCCTTGTTTTGGGCGCTAAAGCACAGGTTACTACAAGTAACATCATTGGTGTTGTAAAAGATAACGACCATAAGCAGGTAGCTGGCGCAACTATAACGGCGGTTCACGTCCCTTCAGGTACGGTGTACCGGACCTCAGCCAACTCTTCAGGTAGGTATAATTTAGCAAATATGCGTGTAGGAGGGCCCTATAAGGTGGAGGTTTCCGCTATAGGAAAAGAGACATTAACTTTTGAGGATGTATATCTTCAGTTAGGACAATCGTTTATTATAGACCCTATTTTTAAAGGCGATGCAGGCATTATCCTTGATGAGGTTCTAATTGAACGAGAAAAACAAAATGTCTCCTCAGGTACCGTAACATCAATCTCTAGGAAGCAAATCGAGAGCTTGCCTTCCATTACTAGATCAGTGAATGATATCACAAGGCTTACACCTCAGGCAAACGGAACCGCTATCGGTGGTGGAAACTACCGATCAAATATCTTTACTGTTGATGGTGCAAACTTTAGTAATCAGTTTGGAATTGGACAAAACATTCCTGCAAACGGCTCGCCGATCTCACTGGATGCTCTTGAGCAAATCAGTGTTAACGTATCTCCATACGACGTTAGACAGGCAGGTTTCACCGGAGCAGCTATAAATGCTGTAACACGCTCGGGTAATAACGAGTTTTTTGGTTCTGCATTCTATACCTTTAGAAATGAAAACTTCCAAGGAGATAAAGTTGGAGATTTTACGGTGAATAAAAATCCAATGAAAAATCAGCAATTTGGGGTTTCTTTGGGCGGTCCTATTATTAAGGATAAATTATTCTTCTTTGTAAATGGCGAGTTTAATCCAGTAGATGAGCCTGGTCAAAATAGAATTGCATCGACTCCTGAGTTGCAATTTGGTGATGGATCTGAAGTAACAAGACCTTCTGCTGAGTTTTTAGATGGAGTAAGAGATTATTTAATCAACAAATACGATTATAACCCTGGAGAATACCAAGGATATGGATTTGCAAGCAAAAACAATAAGCTATTAGCAAGAATTGACTGGAACATATCCGATAAGCATAAATTAAATGTTCGTTACAATCAAGTTCAAGCTAGGTCGCCCAGCTTTGTAAGTACTTCTACAAGTGGATCGGGAATTTCTTATACGGGCGATCAAAACCGTAGAAGTATTAATGCACTTCACTTTTCAGGTTCCAACTACTACCAGGAAAATAACTTCTATAGTGGAACCGTTGAGTTGAACTCCAGGTTCGGTCAACTCAATAACCAGCTAAGGCTATCGTATATCAATCAAAACGAGCCTCGGTCTTCAGATAGTAGAGCTTTCCCACTTGTAGATATCAAAGAAGGTGATGAGGTAATTACTACTTTTGGATACGAGCCGTTTACCTACGGCAACCTCAGAGAGGTAAGTTCTTACAATATCAATAATGAGGTAAGTTACGTAGCCAATCAGCACAGTTTAGTTGCAGGAATAGAAGCTGAGTTCAGCACTATTAAAAATGGTTTCCAACGTTTCGGAACAGGTTTTTACACGTTCGACTCATGGGATGATTTTGTAAATGGAAATAAGCCTTCAAATTATGCGTTAACTTTCCCGATGACTGAGGACGGTTCTCAAGCATTTGCCAGTTTTAAGTTTGCACAGTACTCGCTGTATTTACAAGATGAGTTTACCGTAAACAACAGGTTCCGCCTAATGGCAGGGTTGCGTTTAGAACTGCCTACCTTTCCAAAGGTTAGTGAGATAAAAACACACCCTTTGGTAGCTCAAAACACCTATGCGAATGGAGAGAAAATGGATACAGGTATGCTGCCTAGCGCTAGAGTGATGTTCTCACCTAGGATTGGGTTTAACTACGATGTGTTAGGAGATAGGAGCTTTATCTTAAGAGGTGGATCCGGGATCTTTACCGGTAGAGTTCCTTTTGTTTGGATAGTGGCTCAATCGGGTGATGCCGGTATGCTTCAGTTTACGAAAGTTTTCCAGGAGAACGAGCTTCCAGACTTCAATCCAGATCCTACAGCAAATTACCCTTCGGTACTTCCTGAGGCTGGAACAGAGATCCCTGCTTCAGTTGCTGCGCTATCTAAGGATTTCCGTTTCCCACAAACATGGAAATCTAGCTTAGCCATTGAGTATCAATTACCATACGGCGTGAAAATGAATATAGATGGTATTTTTAGTAAAGATATTAATGCCGCTTTTGCACGCAATATAAACCTTGCAGATCAACACAGGCTCAACGTAGATGGGTATGGTGACGATAGGTTGATTTACCCTTCTAATAGATACATCAATGGTAATCACAATGCTATTATTATGGATAGTAAAACGGGCGGCTACTACTGGTCAACAACTTTACAATTAGAAAAGGAGTTTCAAAACGGCTTAAATGCTATGATTGCTTATACGCATAGTGCAGCGAAAAACTTCGGTGATGGGAGTGGAGATCAAATATTAAACCTGTGGTCTTTGCCTCAGCAAGGTTCTGGTAACACAAATAGTCCCAGCCTAGGATACACGAGCAATGTAATACCAGATCGAATTATAGCAAATGTTTCCTATAGGCAAGAGTGGCTTAAAAACCTAGCAACAACCGTATCCGTGTTCTATCAAGGTGGGGCTCAAGGGAGGTATTCTTTCACCTATAATGCGGACTTAAATAACGATGGATTTTCAAACGACTTGATATATGTTCCGAAAAACAGAAATGAAATTACGTTTGTCGATATCCCTGAAGGGCAATCAGCATATGGTGGTGTTGCACATTCCGCTGAAGAGCAAAAAGACCTATTCTTTAATTTAGTTGAAAAAGAAAGTTTCTTACGTAATAATAAAGGTGGATTTGCACCTCGTAACGGCGGTAAATTGCCTTGGAGAAGCCAATTTGATTTAAGAATTTCTCAAGAGGTATTCAAAAATCTTTCTGGCAAAAGAAATACCTTACAGGTTTATTGTGATGTGTTTAACTTGGGTAACTTACTAAATAAGAAATGGGGACATACAAATTATGTAACCAACAGTTCGGTCCTTCAAATACAAAATAGAAATGATATCATGGCAGATCCAAGCGTCGAGCCTGTTTATAGGTTAGGAGCTGCAAATGGTAGTATTATAAAAGATGTTGTGGGAACTTCTCAATCTATTTCATCGACCTATTACATGCAAATAGGAGTTCGATACAGCTTTCAATAGTTGAGGTATAGTTTTTAGTAAATAATTTAGTAACCTTCAGAGTGTTCAAAGTTTCAATTTTGAATTACCTCTGAAGGTTTTATTAATTTATAGCATTTGTGCTTGTCGATTGGTCAAAGTTAATGTCCAATGATCCTATTAGTAGCTTAAGGAAAGAGTAACCTAACA
>DXEZ01000198.1 GCA_019114715.1 Candidatus Sphingobacterium stercoripullorum
TGTGAACCTGGATCAGGCTGCTGCTAAGAGATATGAATTTTAACGAATTAAAAGGTCAGTTAAGCGCTATTGAAATACCTTTAGCGCGCAAGCGAAAGCTCGATGGTTTAGCTGAAGTTTTCTTAGAGGAAATAAATAAAGGAAACCAGGTGGAAGTCGTGTTTATTTGCACGCACAATTCTCGCAGGAGTCAATTTTCACAAGTTTGGTGTCAATATTTCTCGGATCTCTTCGCCCGCAAAGATATAATCTGCTATTCTGGTGGCACGGAAATAACATCCGTATACCCAGGGGTGCTAGAAACTTTAAAGGAGCACGGTTTTAATGTAGAAAGCAGTATGGAAGGTAGTAACCCAGAGTACCGTATCTTTTGGAATGGAAGCCATGGAGTTTCTATTTTTTCAAAATTATATGCTGATACTAAGAATCCTGAAAAAGATTTTATAGCAGTATTAACATGTGATGATGCAGATGAAAACTGTCCATATATTCCTGGAGCTAAGTTTCGTATTCCGCTGCCTTATAAGGATCCAAAATTCTCAGACAACACAATTAGCCAGCAGTCTGAATATAACAAAACGAGTTTATTAATTGGTGCAGAGATGTATTACATGTTCTCAAAGATAGAAGAATTATGCAAGTGAAAATGAAGTTTTTGGATCGGTACTTAACCTTATGGATATTTTTAGCCATGATAGTTGGAGTCTCTATAGGTTATTTTTTCCCGCAAGTATCGCGTATTAATGAAGGGCTAACTATTGGTACAACCAACATACCATTAGCTATAGGTCTTATTTTAATGATGTATCCCCCTTTAGCGAAGGTGAACTACTCACTACTGCCAAGAGCATTAAAGGATAAAAAAGCGATCTCCGCATCTTTAATTTTAAACTGGGTCATTGGAACGGTGCTGATGTTTATTTTAGCAGTGATTTTCCTGCGTAACGACCCTGAGTATATGAGTGGGGTAATTCTTATAGGACTTGCCCGGTGTATTGCTATGGTTATTGTATGGAATGATTTAGCAAAAGGAAATAGAGAGTACGCCGCTTTACTAGTTGCCTTAAATAGTATTTTTCAGATATTAACTTACAGCTTTTTTGTTTGGCTATTTATTAATGTATTGCCTCAAAAGCTTGGCCTTGCTGAGTTCGATATCAACGTATCGATGAAGGATGTTACCCAAAGCGTGTTAATCTATTTAGGCATTCCTTTTTTAATGGGCTTTTTAAGCAGATACGTGCTAGTAAAAATAAAAGGTGAGAATTGGTTTAATAGAAAGTACATACCGGTAATCTCTCCTATTACGCTTTATGCATTGTTATTAACCATTGTATTGATGTTTAGCTTGAAAGGTGATATGATCTTAGAGCTACCTATGGATGTTGTAAAGGTGGCGATCCCCCTATCGATTTATTTCATTAGCATGTTCTTTATTAGCTTTTTCCTTTGTAGAGCCTTAAAGATACCTTATGAAAAAAATGCTTCTATATCTTTTACAGCGGCTGGAAATAACTTTGAGTTGGCAATAGCTGTTGGTATTGCTGTATTTGGTATACATTCTCCACAGGCTTTTGTTGGAGTTATAGGTCCTCTAGTCGAAGTGCCGATACTCATACTTTTGGTTAAAGCAAGTTTATGGCTTAAGAAAAAGTACTATTAAAATTATAGGGATAATTTCATTATCCCTATAATTTTAATATTCCAAAAATATCTACTCAACAAGAATACCTTTTTAAAGAGGCTGAAGCACTATTTTATAGTGCCCTTTTTATAGTCTTTGTATATTTGATCTACTTTATTGAAATCGGACTCGATATTTTTTGAAACCGGATTACCCATTTTTGATACTAAAACAATGGTTAAGAAGCTCAGAATAAAGCCAGGGATAATCTCATACACTTCTTTTAAGCCGTGAGGGATATAGATCCATAAAAGGACCGTTAGGCCGCCTACCACCATGCCCGATAGTGCTCCCATTGCCGTTGTTCTTTTCCATAATAATGACAATAGAATCACCGGTCCAAAGGCAGCTCCAAATCCTGCCCAAGCATTACCCACTAAACTAAGTATACTCTCTTTGGGAGATAGCGATAAAAGAACAGCAATTACTGCAACTACTAATACAGAAACCCTACTTACAATAAGCATAACTTTAGGCGTAGCATTCTTTTTAAAGAAGGTTCTAAATATATCTTCAGTCATAGAGCTGGAAGTTACCAACAACTGGGATGAGATGGTACTCATTACGGCTGCCAAAATTGCAGATAGTAAAAATCCACCAATAAGGGGGTGAAATAAAACTCGCGCTAAATATATAAATATCGTCTCTGCGAGCTCTTTAGATTCATCAAACTGCAGCATAGTAGCTTGATCATACTCCTGCAAGTAAGCGAGGCCAAATAGTCCCACCATCATAGCTCCTATAACTGTGAAAAACATCCATGTGATGCCAATGTTTCTGGCTTTCTTTATCTCTTCAACTCCCTCAATCGCCATGAACCTAACTAAGATGTGTGGCTGCCCGAAGTACCCTAAACCCCAAGCCAGCAGGGAGACAATGGATACAGTTGTTGTGCCTTTAAAAAGGTCTAAATAACGAGGATCCTTTGCCTTTACAATTTCCATTGTGGTATCCACTCCTCCTAAATAAAAGGTTATTGCAATTGGAACAGTGATCAAGGCCACAACCATTATGGCCCCTTGAACGAAGTCCGTCAAGCTCACAGCTAAAAAACCTCCCAAAAAGGTGTATATAACTACCACAGAAGTTGTTACAAACAACCCTGTGTTGTAGTCCATTTCAAAGGCTGACTCAAATAGCCTTCCCCCCGATACCATTCCTGCCGATGTGTATAATGTGAAAAACACCAATATTAAAACGGAAGAAACTAACTTTAAAAGCTGTGTTTTATCTTCAAATCGATTTTCAAAATATACGGGTAAAGTAATGGCATTTTTTGCGACCTCGGTATATATTCTTAGTCGTGGAGCTACTAGAATGTAGTTTAGTAATGCGCCTGTTGTCAGTCCTATAGCAATCCAGGAGCTAGAAATCCCTGTAAAGTACATGGCGCCAGGGAGGCCCATGAGTAGCCAACCACTCATATCTGCCGCCCCTGCCGACAAAGCTGTCACTGCAGCACCCAATTTCCTACCACCTATTAAAAACTCCTCTGAATTGCTGGTTGACTTTTTATAGGAATAAAAGCCTATTCCTAACATCAAAAGCATATATAAAACA
>DXEZ01000199.1 GCA_019114715.1 Candidatus Sphingobacterium stercoripullorum
CACTCTTAGTGGTAACTACAATAACCCCGTTGGTTCCTCGAGAACCGTACTGAGTAGTTGCAGCCGCATCTTTTAGCACCGATATACTTTCTACATCGTTCGGGTTGATATTAGGTTCACCGTGCATCACCACGCCGTCAACTACCCATAATGGCGAGGTGGAAGAAGAAATCGAGCTCCTACCTCTAATGCGCATGTTGGAGGAAGTCCCCGGTCTCCCTGAACCACTCACTACGTTGATCCCGGCAGCTTTCCCCTGCAGTAAATTGGTGATATTCGGAGCGTGTACATCCTTTAATTTATCCGAATCAATAATCGATATGGATGAAGAAATATTCTCCCTTTTTTGCGTGGAGTAGCCCGTTACAACCACATCCTCCAAAGCTTCCATAGAAGATACCAAATGCACCTCTACAGGTATACCTTGAAATGCTTTTTCTACAGTTTCATAACCTAGAAACTGAAAAACCAATGTTTGTCCCGATTCTGCTTCAATTGAAAAAGAACCGTTTTCATCGGTTGTAACTTTCGTTAAAGGATTCTCCTTAACGCTGACTGTCACTCCTGGAAGGGCTCCTTGATCGTCCTTTACAATTCCAGTAGCATGGGCTTGAAGGAACCTCGAAGCATGCATTTCGAAATCCAACACCCTCCCTTTCGCCTCCACGCTCCCTATGTGTAAAAAGGGCACGAATAAAAGACACCCTACAGCAGTACTGCCGCCGAGCGATTTTACGATAGATTTTACCATTTTAATAAGTTTATTAGTCTTCCGAACTAAAAGTTGATTGATTTTTTTAATGAAAAGTCCTACAATTATTTAGTCCTATTCATCACGGTCTATATTTGCAACAAACACTGTGCCTTACGGATAACATAAAACATATAGACTTGCTTAATATAATTAACAAAC
Organism: Candidatus Sphingobacterium stercoripullorum; assembly: GCA_019114715.1. GTDB lineage: Bacteria > Bacteroidota > Bacteroidia > Sphingobacteriales > Sphingobacteriaceae > Sphingobacterium > Sphingobacterium stercoripullorum. The sequence goes on from DXEZ01000199.1 coordinate 914, forward strand.
CACGAAAATATACTAGTTAATCGAAAAAACAAAGAGAAAAGGACAATTTGGAGGGAAAAAGCGTAAAATCAAGGAATCTACCTGCTAAAAACGCATAGTTACTACGATTAATTGCTTAAAAAACCACCAATTACCGGAATTCTTTATATGTTTTAAGTATCTTAGTATTGAAAAACTAGGTATCTTTACTGTAGTTTTTAAAAACCCAATCAAGGGAGTATACGCTCAGAATAAAAAGTCAGCATATGTCACATAAAGCAGGATTCGTCAGTATTATTGGTAAACCCAACGCGGGAAAGTCTACACTCATGAATGCATTGGTGGGAGAAAACATGTCCATCATTACACCGAAAGCACAAACCACAAGGCACCGTATTTTAGGAATTGTAAATGATGAAAACCATCAAATAGTATTCTCAGATACCCCTGGAGTCATCAAACCAAAGTACACCCTACAAGAGAGCATGATGCAATCGGTCAAAGGTTCGCTTAGTGATGCAGATTTTTTACTTTTCGTAACCGATATCCACGAGAAATATGACGAAGAGGAGGTAGTGGAATTATTCAAGAAGTCTTCAGCACCAGTCATTGTTTTAATCAATAAAATAGATCAATCTAATCAAGAGGAAGTAAACGAGAAAATTACCTACTGGCAGGAAAAATTAAATCCAGAGGCCGTATTTGCTATTTCTGCATTGCACCTGCATAACGTCGCCCCTATACTGGAGTTTTTAAAAGAGCGTCTACCGGAACACCCCCCTTATTTTGAAAAGGATCAGTTAACCGATAAGAACATGCGTTTCTTCGTCTCAGAGAAGGTTAGGGAGAAAATATTCCTTCTATTTGCTCAAGAGATTCCTTACAGCACCGAGGTGGTAATCAACTCCTATAAAGAAGAGGATCACGTTACGCATATCATGGCCGATATCATTGTAGAGCGGGACTCTCAAAAGAACATTATCATTGGTAAAGGCGGAGAGATGATTAAAAAGGTAGGCACCAGGGCCCGCAAAGATATTGAGGAGTTTATTGGTGGAAGAGTCTACCTGGAACTATTTGTGAAAGTAGTACCTGACTGGCGTAAAAAGAAAAACTACATGAAGCAATTTGGCTACGACTAGGCCTTTGCAATTAGTTTTCACGATAATATTCCCGGAGGTTAGCCAGCTGCTTCCGGGTTATAGTACCTAAAAGTTCCTCATCGCTAGCTTCCTTCACTCGCTTGACACTCTTAAATCTGCTCAAGAGTTTTTGAACCGTTGCCTTTCCAATCCCTGGAATTTGATCCAACTCAGATACAAAAGTTTTCTTGCTCCTTTGGTTTCTATGGTGATTTAGCCCAAAGCGGTGCGCCTCATCTCTAAGGTTCTGAATGACTTTCAGCGACTCAGAGCGCTTATCCAAATACAGGGGCAAAGAATCACCGGGATAATAAATTTCCTCCAGACGCTCAGCAATACCTATCACGGTAAGCTTTTTCTCTATACCAAGCAACTTTAAGCTTTTCAGTGCCGCTGAAAGCTGCCCCTTGCCGCCATCTATAACCAACAGTTGAGGCAGGCCGGAGTCTTCCTCTAATAGTCTCTTATAGCGCCTATAAACCACCTCTTGCATAGTAGCGTAGTCATCTGGCCCTTCCACCGTCTTGATATTAAATAGGCGGTATTCCTTTTTGGAAGGTTTAGCATCTCTAAAAACGACTACCGATGAAACTGGATAATTACCTTGGATGTTCGAGTTATCGATACACTCAATATGCTTAGGCAGAGTATTCAACCTTAAATCTTTTTTTATCAATCCCAACAGACGCTCCACGCGCACCTCGGGATGGAGCTTCTCGTATTGATTGATTTTCTCCTTTTTAAAGAACATTGCATTTTTAAAAGATAACTCTAGGAGCTTACGCTTATCTCCTTGTTTGGGCACTACAAAGCGCAAGGAATCGTCCTCTTCTATATCCATTTCAAAAGGCACAATGACCTCCCTAGAGGTGCTATTAAATTGCTCCCTTAAAGAAGGGATAGCCAGCTCCAACAGCTTTTCATCGCTCTCATCTAAACGTTTACGAAGCTCTATAGTCTGGGTTTGAATGACAACTCCATTGACCACCTTTAAAAAATTAACGAATGCATATTTTTCATCCGATGCTATGCTAAAGACATCTACATTGCTAATCGAAGAGCTTACCACGGTAGACTTACTCTGATAGGAACCTAAGAGATCTAACTTTTGCTTAAGTAAGTGCGCCGCCTCAAAGTCTAAACGTTCTGCAGCCTCCTTAATCTGATCTTTTAAGTTCTTAGCGACAACAGATATACGGCCACTTAAAATATTCTTAATATCCTCAATATTTTTCAGGTACTCCTCCTCGCTTTGCAAGCCTTCGCAAGGTCCTAGGCAGTTTCCAATTTGGTATTCTAGGCAAATTTTAAATTTCCCTTTTTCTATATTATCCTGAGTTAGGCTATAATTGCATGTTCTGAGCGGGAAAATCTCCCGGATAACATCTAAAACCACATGCATGAGTCCAACCGAGGCGTAAGGGCCAAAATAGGTGGACCCATCTTTCACATACTTCCTAGTCCACTGTACTCTAGGGAAGGGCTCGTTTTTTATAACAATCCAAGGATAGGTCTTATCATCACGCAGCTGCACATTGTAGCGCGGCTTATGCTTTTTTATCAAGTTGTTTTCTAGCAGCCATGCATCAATCTCGGTATCCACTAAAATAAAATCTATACGATTTATCTTGCGAACCAGTAGCCTGGTTTTTGCATTAAGCTGTTTGTCGTTATTGAAGTAAGATGAGACCCTATTCTTAAGGTTTTTTGCTTTTCCAATATAAATAAGCACGTCGTTTTTATCATAATATCGATAAACACCAGGCTTTTTTGGAAGCGCCGCAATATACTGCTTAAGTTCAAGTTCATTCATTGAAAATCCATCTTCTATTCCTTACCGCAACTTAGCTTCTTGGGCTGATACCCTCTAAAACCCTAAGCGATTATCGTCGATATCTGGCTCGTCTGTGCCGTAAAACGGTGTGTACTTACTACAGTCTAACTCCCTTGTTAATCCACCCGGAGGAAGAGCAAAGTCATCCTTAGAAATATTCAGCTCTGGATCTTCGTAAACCATCTTCATAAAGTAACCATACACAGGAAGGGCTGCAGTAGCTCCCTGTCCATCGGCCATACTATAGAAGCTAATATTTCTATCTTCTGCACCGGTCCATACGCCTGTTACTAAGTCTGGTGTTATACCCAAAAACCAAGCATCGGCATTCCCATTGGTTGTACCAGTTTTTCCACCCATTGGATTGGTGAAATTAAACGGCGCTCTACGCAACCTAGAACCTGTACCTCCGTCTACTACTCCTTTGAGCATATCTACCATGATATAGGCAGACTCGCTATTTAATATTTTTGTTATTTTCGGTGCCTTCTCGTAAATAGGTGTTCCGTTTTTATCCTCCACACGGAGTACCATTATAGGCTCAATCCAAGTTCCGTTATTCACAAATGTAGAATAAGCACCTACCATATCATACACGGAAGCCTCGTATGCACCCAGAGAAATAGATGGGTAGCTAGGAACTGGTGATGTGATCCCCATTTGCTTGGTGAGGTTCGCTACTGCTTCAGCTCCAATCTCGTGTATTAAGTAAGCAGAGGCAAAGTTTTGCGATAACCTAAGTGCATTTTTCATGGTAATTGGATCTCCACCATTAGCTGTTCCTCTTGGCGTCCAACCGTTGTAGGTTTGCGAGTGGTTCGGCAAGGTGTGACATGGAGAATACCAACCGATATCTATGGCCGCCGCATAGGTGAACGGCTTGGCCGTTGAACCCACTTGTCGGGTACCCATTTTCACTTGATCGTATTTATAATGCTCGAAGTCAATTCCTCCAACCCAAGCTTTAATATTTCCGGTATTGGGATCCATCGCCATTAGCGAGTTACGCAATATTAGTTTATTGTACCTGATGGAGTCTATTGGAGACATAACCGTATCTTTAGTTCCCTCCCAAGTAAAGATGCTCATCGGGATGGGTTTTTTGAATTCTTCAACAATCTGATCCTCGGAATAGCCGGCACTTTTTAGTTCTCTATAACGATCCGAGCGCTTCATACCGGTGGTGAGTAGGTTTGCATTTTTCCCCGCAAACGCATCGGAACGTTGCCACTGCCTATCGAAACGCTCTTGCATTTGTTTCATCCATACCTTTTGTGCTTCTTCAGCATGCTGTTGCATTTTGTAATTAATAGGCGTGTATATTTTCAGTCCATCTCTATCTAAGTCATAAGGCGTTCCATCTGGCTTGGTAATCGATAGACGTTTAAATTCACTTCTTAATTCATTCTTAAGTACCGCTCTAAAATAAGGAGCAAAACCACCCGTATGGCGGGTGATATTCAACTTTAACCCCAAAGGAAGCTCTTTAAACCCTTCCGCATCTGATTTGGTTAAAAACCCTTGACGCACCATACCATTAAGCACGGTATTCCTACGCTTAATCGCATTTTCAGGGTATCGAACCGGAGAATAAATCCCTGGACCTTTGAGCATCCCAACTAATAAAGCAGATTGCTCGGGAGTCAACTGATCGGGGGTTGTATTAAAATATGTTCTTGCTGCAGATTTAATTCCAAAAGTATTATAGGCCCCAAAATCCACTGTATTAAAATACATAGTGATGATCTCTTCTTTGGTGTAATTCCGTTCTAGGCGTACCGCAGTAATCCACTCTTGGAATTTTTGAAGGACTCTTTTATAAAAGTTGCGTGCTCTACCTTCAGAAAACAGGTTCAATGCAAGCTGCTGAGTGATGGTACTTCCTCCTTGTTTATTCCCCGCTAGGGTGTGAAAAACCACCGTTACAGTCCGCCAATAGTCTATACCTGAGTGCCTGTAGAAACGTTTATCTTCCGTAGCTACCAAAGCATGAACTAAGGAAGGGGATAGCTCCTGGTATTTTACATTGGAGCGGTTATGTACAAAATAGGTTCCTAAGACTTTATTGTCTTCAGAAATAATTTCCGATGCCAGATTGCTTTTGGGGTTTTCCAAATCCTCAAAAGTAGGAAGCGGTCCAAAGACACCCACTCTTACGCTGAGAATAAAGATTACACCTGCAAAGAGCACTAACAGTACAAGCAGCCATATCCTCCGACTAAACTTCTTGATATCTTCTTGAGACAACCCTTTGTCATTTTTTTTCTTAGGAACTCTTTTCATTCTCTTTTTTCTAGATACAATACACCTTGTTTATACTTTTCAATGCAGTATAAGCAAAGCTTTTGCCAAAATACTTTCCTCGCTTTAAATTAGGGGTTTATGTTTCTTGGAAGCCCCTAATCCAACCTCGCTACAAAAATACCATAATTATAAGCAAAAACATTTTTTTAATGCTCAAATTATGTTAACGATGAAATTAATGACTCAAAAAACACTATAATTGTATACATGAAAAGGAAAAAAGAAAAAAAGAAATCCATGTCTTCTTATGCCTATTACTCAGGAATGGGAGTTCAGATGCTGGTGACTATTGGCCTCTTTGCTTTTTTAGGCTACAAGCTCGACGAACGTGCTGGCAGAAAGCCAGGTTTGGCTACGGGGCTGATGTCCTGCTTAGGGGTTTTCCTAAGTTTATTCTACGTAATTCGCTCACTGTATAAAAAACAAAAATAACCCAACACCTAAACCTGAAAAACATATCCTTTATGAGGCAAAAGACTACAGGAGCGCTAATATTTATTTTCATTACGGTGGTTATCGACACCATAGGCCTGGGGATCATCATCCCTGTCCTTCCCAGCTTAATTAAAGAGCTCATTGGTGGAGATTTAAGCGAGGCCTCCCGTTATGGTGGCTGGCTGATGTTCGCTTACGCCTCAACGCAGTTCGCCTTTGCACCACTGATAGGCAATTTAAGCGATAAGTACGGGCGTAGGCCTCTATTGCTGTCCACCATGTTTTGTTTTGGCATCAACTACCTGCTCATGGGTCTTTCACCCACGGTAGCTTGGTTATTTGTCGGAAGGCTCATTGCCGGCATTACTGGTGCCAGCCATACCGTAGCGGCCGCATATATTGCAGACGTCAGTACGCCTCATAAAAAAGCTCAAAACTTCGGCTTATTAGGGGCAGCCTTTGGTATAGGCTTTATCATTGGCCCCGTTTTAGGAGGACTCTTAGGACAATATGGCGCTAGAATACCTTTTTTCGCCGCCGCTGGACTGAGCATACTGAACTTCATTTATGGATTCTTTATTGTTCCAGAATCCCTATCGAAAGAAAACCGCAGAAAATTCGATTGGCGCAAGGCAAACCCGGTTGGAAGCTTCAAGCATTTTACCCAATACCCGGTAATCTTGCCGCTATTAGTGTGTATATTTTTAATCAACCTGGCGGCTCATGCCGTGCAAACTACCTGGTCTTATTATACAATGGAAAAGTTCGCTTGGGACGAGAGGATGGTAGGTATATCTCTGGGTTTTATCGGCGTGCTTCTTTTAATTATTCAAGCGGGACTACTACGATTAATAATCCCTCGGCTGGGGGCCCTTAAGACCATCATTCTTGGGATTACCGCCTTGTGCTTTGCTTTTCCAATTATAGGATTTGCAGGACAGTCCTGGGTGCTGTTTTTAGCCAGCATTCCTTACGTATTTGGAGGAATAGCCAGCCCCACGCTGCAAAGTGAGGT
>DXEZ01000200.1 GCA_019114715.1 Candidatus Sphingobacterium stercoripullorum
GTTTGCATAAATTTTTAAGACACTGAGACAAAACTCTTCATGGGATTATTTAATTGGTTTACACAAGAAATTGCAATTGATTTAGGTACAGCAAATACCCTAATTATTCATAACGACAAGGTGGTTGTGGATGAACCTTCCATTGTAGCATTTGACAGGACTAGCAATAAAGTTATTGCTATTGGTCGCCAAGCTATGCAAATGGAAGGGAAAACTCACGACAACATTAGGACCGTCAGACCTTTAAGAGATGGTGTTATTGCAGATTTTACTGCTGCAGAATACCTCATACGGGGTATGATAAAACTAATTAATAAAGGAAGAGGTTGGTTTTTCCCTTCATTGCGCATGGTGGTATGTATTCCCTCAGGCATAACTGAAGTTGAAAAACGTGCCGTAAGAGACTCCGCGGAGATAGCTGGGGCAAAAGAAGTGTATCTAATCCACGAACCTATGGCAGCTGCTATAGGAATTGGGATAGATGTTGAAGAACCGGTTGGAAATATGATCATCGATATTGGTGGAGGAACTACTGAAATTGCAGTCATTGCACTTTCGGGTATTGTTTGCGACCAGTCCATTCGTGTAGGAGGTGATAACTTTGACTCAGATATCATTAACTACATACGCCGTCAACACAATATAATGATTGGAGAGCGTACGGCGGAGAAAATAAAAATAGAAGTTGGTGCAGCTTTACCTGAATTACAAGATCCACCTGAAGATTTTGCTGTTCAGGGTAGAGACTTGATGACAGGTATTCCAAAGCAAATTACGGTTTCTTACACAGAGATAGCGCACTGCTTGGATAAATCGATATCAAAAATTGAAGAAGCTATTTTAAAAGCTTTAGAAATCACCCCTCCTGAACTATCTGCGGATATTTACCAGACTGGTATCTACTTAACAGGTGGTGGCGCATTACTTCGTGGTTTAGAAAAGCGTATACAAGCGAAAACCAAACTCCCTGTACACATTGCTGAAGATCCATTAAGGGCGGTAGTCAGAGGAACAGGAATTGCACTTAAGAACATCGGGAGATTTAAATTTTTAATGCAGTAAGAAAATAAAGCAGAAAAAATAAAAAGACAATAAAGTAGCTAGAACAAAAGAGAGATAAATAACACATGAAAAACCTGTGGCACTTTTTTATACGATTTAATGCCGTAATTTGGTTTTTACTATTTTTCATATTTGCTCTTATTCTAGTTATTAGGAATAATGAATATCAGAAATCGTACTTTATCAATTCTTCAAATGAAATAGTAGGCTCTTTTTACAAAGAGCTTAATTACTGGAAAGGATATTTAGCATTAGATAAGGTAAATCAAGAACTAGTCGAAGAAAATGCACTGTTACATAAAAAACTGGCCCAGTACAATTTACTTGACACTACATCTGTAAGTAAAGATATAATACAAGTCGATTCCTTAGATTCAGCTCGATACTTATTTATACCGGCAAAAATTGCCAACAACAGTATAAAGCAAAAGAACAACTACATCACCTTAAGTAAAGGTAGAAAGCATGGGATTCAAGAGGGAATGGGGGTTATCAGCTCAACTGGAATTGTTGGTTTTGTACTTAAAACTTCTCCCAATTTCAGTACCGTCCAATCTTTACTCCATACCGACACAAGAGTTTCCGTAACGATCGATTCACTAGGCGTTTTTGGATCACTTGTTTGGGGTGATAATCAAAGTTCAAATCACGCCTATATCAGAGAAGTTCCTAGTCATGTACTTGTTAATAAAGGACAAAAAGTATTCACATCAGGATTCTCAACTTTCCCTGAAGGAATTCAAGTAGGAATAATCGAAGAGGTGGAAAAATCTCAAGAAGACAGCTTCCTGAGGATTAAAATAAAGCTATCAAACGACTTTGCAACACTAGCGCGTGTTTATGTTGTTGAAGATTTAAAAGAAGATGAACAACAAGAATTAGAGGAATTACAAAACAATGGGTAAGAAGGTTATTATAAACATACTACGTTTAATAATTTTAGTATTACTTCAGGCTGGATTATTTAAAAACATAGGGTACTACAATATAGCATCCCCCTACCCTTATATTCTATTTTTACTCCTCCTTCCTATTGGAATATCCAACTTCACTTTATATTTAATAGCATTTGCATATGGCCTGATAATCGATGCTTTTTACGATAGCATTGGATTACATGCGGCCGCTTGTATCTGTTTAATGGCGTTTAGGATATTTTTCCATAATATTACACTAGATGTAGAGTTTAAAAAATCTTTTATCACACCAAGCATCACCCAATTAGGTTTTAAATGGTTTATTTCCTATATAGCTATAGGAACTTTCATTCACCATCTAGCATTATTCTTAATTGAAGCTTTTTCATTTAAGAATATACTTTATACGTTAATGGGCAGTTTAATTAGTAGTGTTTTTAGTATTTTAGTTATTTTATTAATTACCCTATTGACATATAGAAAAAAATCTTACGTGAACGGCTAAAAGCCCGTTTAAATAGTTTGAAAATGTTTATAATTTTATCGCATGAATAGCTTCTTTGCTAGAAAATATGTACTCCAAGGAATATTTATATTTATCGCTATCAGCATAATAGCTAGGCTATTCTATCTTCAAATTATTGATGATTCTTATATTTTATCTGCCAATAACAACGTCTTGCGGAAGATGGTCGTTTACCCAGCAAGAGGGGTTATCCTAGACAGAAATGGTAAAATATTAGTTCAAAACGAACCGGTTTACGATTTGATGGTCACGCCCAGAGAAGTAGTCGAATTGGATACCAGCCTATTTTGTCAACTAGTTGACATTGAGAAAGACGACTTCATTAAGAAACTGGAAAGAGCGAGGAGTTATTCTCCTTACCGCTCATCGATTTTCGAAAAGCAATTATCCTCCAAAACATATGCCCGCTTGCAGGAGCACCTATATAAGTTCAGAGGGTTTTATGTACAAAATAGAACCGTAAGAAGTTATCCTGATAGTATAGCTGCTCAATTTTTAGGATACATTCAAGAAGTTAACGAAAAAGATATAGAAAACTCAAAGGGGTTTTATAGACCTGGAGATTACATTGGAGCAACTGGAGTAGAACGCTCATACGAAGACCTATTACGGGGCCAAAGAGGTGTAAGAAACGTTATGGTAGACGCCCTGAATCGTCCTAAGGGTTCATTCATGGACGGAAAGTACGATACTTTAGCTGTTGCAGGTGAAGGTCTGGTATCATCATTAGATAAAGACTTACAGCAATTCGCAGAAAAATTAATGGAAAACAAGATGGGCTCGGTAGTGGCCATTGAACCTTCTACTGGTGAGATATTATCACTAGTAAGTAGTCCCACTTATGATCCTAATTTAATGGTAGGGAGAGAAAGAGGCAACAATTACATGGATTTATTAAACAATCCACACAAGCCAATGTTTATTCGTCCTCTACAAGCAGCCTACCCCCCTGGCTCTGTATTTAAAGTAGTTTCTGCATTGATCGCACAACAAGCTGGAGTAATCAATGGGGACACCAGATTCAATTGCCCTGGAGGATATAGGTATGGAGGAGGCCGTGCTATTATGCGATGCACCAGCGTATGTGGGAACATCAACCTTGTTCAATCTATTCAAAGATCTTGTAATACCTATTATGGTCATGTCTATTCGCGCATGATTGATGGTAGAGGGATGCCAGGATATAAAGCGTATGATTTATGGAAAACTGCTTTAAATGATTTTGGCTTAGGAGTCACCTTAGGGGTGGATCTTCCTGGAGAAAAAGGAGGCTTTGTTCCTGATGCTGATTACTACACAAAAAGATATCGAAGTAACAAATGGGGTGCTAGCTTTACAATGTCACTCTCTATAGGGCAAGGGGAACTAGGTATCACTCCTTTACAAATGGCAAACCTGATGGCTATAGTAGCCAATAGAGGTTTTTACTATAGACCTCATATAATTAAAGGAATAGGAACTGAGAATATCACAAAAAAAGAGTTCACTGAAAAAGTCCACGTTGGAGTGGATGAAAAACATTTTGAACCTGTAATTGAAGGTATGAGCAGGACGGTCAATCAACCGGGTGGTACTGGATATATGGTTAGAATACCAGGAATTGAAATGTGCGGGAAAACTGGAACAGTACAAAACCCCCATGGAGAAAACCACGCAGTATTTTTCGCTTTCGCCCCACGGGAAAACCCTAAGATTGCAGTTGCAGTATTCGTGGAAAATGCTGGTTACGGAGGTACCTGGGCAGGTCCCATTGCTAGTATGATGGTAGAGAAATACTTAAGGGACACTATAAGCCTTCCTCAGTATATTCAAGATCGCATCTATAATGCTGATCTTCTACCGAAGGTAAAAAAAGAAGAACAAAAAACTGTCCCTCAAAGCACCTATATAGAACACCAAAGTTTAGACCTTGAGTCTATCAACCAATCGTATGCAGCAATTTTAAATCGAAGAGGTAATGAATAGTATGCGTAAAAGAAGGTTATTTGGTCATGTAGACTGGCTTACAATTATATTGTGGTTTTCACTTTGTATAATCGGGTGGTTTAACATTCGTGCAGCTGTATACGACCCAAATTCTTCAGGTTTATTTGACTTGAATACTAATTATGGTAAACAAGGCTTATATATTCTTTCAGCTACTATTTTAGCGTTTATAATTCTATTAATAGATGCACGTTTTTTTATTACCATAAGCCCAATCGTGTACATTGTCACGCTATTACTCTTAGTTTTAGTATTAATCGTGGGGCGAAATGTTGGAGGAAACCAAGCCTGGATACCTTTAGGGACATTCCGTTTGCAGCCGTCGGAATTTGCAAAGTTTGGCACCAGTTTAGTATTAGCACTTTTTCTGAGTAACCAAAGTGGAAAGGCTCCCTCATTGAAAAACTTATTAATTGGCTCATCCATAGTATTTCTTCCTATAGTATTAATTATGCTACAGCCAGATACAGGATCTGCGTTAGCATTTTTCTCTTTAATTCTTGTTTTCTATAGAGAAGGTTATTTTGGGACATGGGTTTTGGTTTTTGGTGGCTTAGCAATCGCCTTATTTGTCCTAGCACTATTATTCAATCAATGGTTATTAATTGGAGGAATTGCAATTTTAAGCGGATTAATATTTTACTTTACCAATCGCCGGCAGAAGGCTTTGTTTCAATGTATAGCCTTATTTCTGGCGAGTTCTGCATTTATTCTCTGTGTGGATTTCACCTACGAAAACATATTACAAACCCACCAAAGAAACCGAATCGATGTTATCTTAGGAAAGATTGACGATCCTCGTGGAGACGGTTACAATTTAAACCAATCCAAAATAGCCATAGGCTCGGGACAGCTACTCGGAAAAGGCTATTTGCAGGGAACACAAACAAAATACAACTTTGTCCCAGAGCAAAGTACGGATTTCATATTCTGTACAATTGGCGAGGAATGGGGGTTTGTAGGAAGTGTCATACTAGTTGGTTTATTCGTTACACTGCTATTACGAACGATACATATTGCTGAAAGACAGAAATCAGATTTCGCTAGAATATATGGATACGCTACTACATCCATTTTGTTTTTCCACTTCTTCATCAATATAGGGATGACAATAGGGCTAGTGCCCGTTATCGGGATTCCTTTACCTTTTATTAGCTATGGTGGATCATCATTATGGAGTTTCACCATCTTACTCTTCATCCTGCTCCGTCTTGATGCAAGCAGAAAAGGATTATCTGGATAAACTACCGTTTTGATCAAGCAAGTACCTTTATTGAAAAGCTATTAGGAAACTATAAAAGCGGAAGTACTATCCTTCAATTGGCGAATATTTAATATCTATTAAATCTTTAAAACGATCTTTTAAGAACTTGACTTCTGATTGACGGATAGCAACCCTAATTCTACAATCTATTTCAAACTGTTGCTCTATGATTTTCCAGTCATAATCCTTGATTAATCGCATCACGTCGTTCATATTGGGGTATTGAAAGAAAATTTCAAACACCTCATCAATGGTTTTCTCTACAATATCTGCATTTAAAATACAGTCTTGTGTTGCATTTTTATAAGCATTAATCAAACCCGGAACACCTAAAAGAGTGCCTCCAAAATACCGAACGACAACCACCATGATATCGGTAAGATTACTGGATAAAAGCTCATTCAAAATAGGCCGACCAGCTGTGCCCGAAGGTTCTCCATCGTCATTTATTCTATAAACCTCTCTATCGGGACTCAAGCGATATGCCCAGCAGTGATGTCGCGCTTTAGGATGCAAAGATTTACAATGCGCTATGATATCTTTTAGTTTATCCTCTTGATTAAAAGGAAATGCATAAGCAATGAATTTACTTCCTTTATCTCTAAATATTCCCTCACAGGGAGAATCTATCGTATAATATATGTCGTTATTGAGATCACTCATTTATAGTAATTATTAAAACGGCTACTATAGCTAACAGCAACCCTAGTTTATTAATCTTTGAAAGTTTTTCACCAAAAACCAGCACCCCCACTACAGCTCCTAAACTCATCACACCTATATTCATAGCTGTAAACACGACAGATGGGTTATCAGGCAACGCCTTATGCGCTTTCATATAGAATAATATGTTCCCAAAATTCAGAACTCCTAAACTCATTCCCCAGAATATAGCTTTCCAATCGAATCGATGTTTTTTAAGCTTCAACCAAAAAAACAAATATAATAAAGCTATAAAAAATGCAATTACAAAAATAATAAACAAAGAATTCGTATAAGAAACAGTAGTATATGTAGCAACTTTCTTAAATAGCACATCAATCACTCCCATCCCTAGAAATACTAGTAGAGGATATAACCAATAATTCTTCGCATCTTTAGTAGCTGAAGCCCCTTTTTGCCAACCTACACACAAAGCAATTGCAAGAAATCCCAAAGCTATCCCAAGAATCCTATTAATGGATATTTGCTCATGAAACAACAATCCTGCGGCTAATAATGGAATAAACAAAGAAACCCGTTGAGCTACTTCGGCTATTGCTATGCCACTATAGCGAATAGTTTTTGCTATATATACAAATATACTTGGTAACAAAACTCCCAGAGCAATATACACACCCCAAGGTAAATCAGTAAGCTCAAAATGGCTTAAGTTTACATTTAAAAAAAAGTAACTGCAGAGAATCGAAATAGGATAATTCCATACTATTAGCTGCAAATAGGACACTTTTCTCCTACGGGCCAATTTGATAAGGATAGAAACCCCTACACTACATAAAATAC
>DXEZ01000025.1 GCA_019114715.1 Candidatus Sphingobacterium stercoripullorum
AAAGAAAGCTTCTGCTTCCTGAATCCCTGCTACTGGGTCTGCATATTCATGTAATCCTTTCACCTGAATGCCTATCTTTTGAAATGCAGCAGCTGCTTTTTCAGTGTATTCCTGATGGGATATCCCGCCAGGTCTTGCATATGGGATAAAGGTAATTGTGTTGGTGCCTTTAAAGTGATTTTTTAATTCGTCCAAAAGATAGCCCAAGTACTCCCCTTGGTGTAATGTGGAGGTACTTGCTAAAATTAATTTTTTCATGTTTATAGTCTTTAACTTTTTGTTCTTGGTATATATCAAAGAATACGTATAAAATCAGATATTTGGGTAGCTCTTTCCTTTTTTGGTGGAGCTCGTAAGCAAAGCTAATGAAACTTAGCAAGTAATGGATTTTTTCTATAGGAAAGTTTTCAGAACTTTGTAAGTCATAAAAAGGGTTATGGTAGATCGGCAGGAAATAAATTACCGGAAAATTCAAGAGGCTATTCAGTTCGCAATTGATAATTATATCAAACAACCGAGCCTGGAGGAATTAGCTGAGCACATTCATCTAAGCCCTTACCATTTTCAGCGTGTCTTTAGTAAATGGGCGGGTGTGAGTCCCAAAAAGTTTATCCAATATTTAAGTCTCCAGCATGCAAAAAGCCTGTTATTGGCCGATAAAACTGCTATGGAAACTTATATAGAAGTAGGCTTATCCAGTAGTAGCAGGCTTCATGATCTTTTTGTGCAGACTGAAGGTATGACTCCCAGTGAGTTTAAGAATAAAGGCAAGAATCTAGTAATTCGCTACAGCAGCATATTGAGCCCGTTTGGCAGGGTGTTAATTGCCAGTACGGATAAAGGAATTTGCTTTATGGCTTTTTATGAAGATTATGTAGAAGAAGTAAATAACCTTAAAGCTAGCTTCCCCAATGCTGCTTTTATGGAGGTCAGTCCAGATGGGTTTCAAGATATTGGGCGATTGTTTGAAATGAGGTCCATGGAGGCAAGAAGCATCAAACTGCACCTAAAGGGAACTCCCTTTCAGCTTAAAGTCTGGGAAAGCCTGTTGAAAATTCCCGAGGGTAGGTTGGTGAGTTATTCCTATATTGCCGGTGAGATTGGGAACCCGAAGGCTGCTAGGGCGGTAGGGACAGCCATTGGAAACAACCCAGTAGCGTATTTAATTCCTTGTCACAGGGTGATCCAATCTTCAGGTATGCTGGGAGGCTACAAGTGGGATCTTGGAAGAAAGGCGTGTATGCTTGGTTGGGAGAGCGCAAGGGCTAGTCTACTTGAAAGGAAGTAGCTAACTAATTATATATTTCAATTGTTCAAACTTCTGTATTCTTACATTTGAATTTTTAATTTACTAATAAAAAAGGTATGATTTTTGTTTGTAAAGAACACGCAACCGATTGCACATTGAAATTTAATTGAAAATATATACAAACCTATGAGTATAATAGAAAGTAAACCACTTGGTAATCTGGGATATCACTTTGTTCCGAGTGAGTTTCTAGAACCTGGTAAAGATGAATATCACGCGCGAGACAAACAGTTTAATTCGAAAAGTTTGTTTCGGCAGTTAGATGAAAAAGAGATACAGGTGCTTGAGGGGAACAATAATTTTTGTTCCAATTGGAGTGATGTATGGGTGACCGATAAGTTTTTACCGGAACTGATTAGGAATTCTTTCTTTTACGGCCGGGTTCGAATTGACGATATGGAGGACCGCTATTTATCCTATAGGGACTTGCAATTACCCGTGGGAATTTACAATAGCCGTATTGTAAGCTGTGATATAGGTGCTAATGTGGCCATTCATCAGGTGGGCTTCATGTCTCATTATATTGTTGGTGATCATTGTATTCTATTTTGCGTCAATGAGATGAGTACGAGCAATAGCGCCAAGTTTGGAAACGGTATTATCAAGCACGGCGAGGATCCTTTGCGTCGTATTCGACTAGAAATCTGCAACGAGAATGCTGGGAGGTCTGTCTATCCTTTTGAGGGGATGTTGGCTGCAGATGCCTATCTGTGGTCTAGAAATGCTGGTAGTGGCGTGCTTTACGAGCGATTTGAAGAAATGACCAGTGACCGCGTTTCTAAGTGGAGGGGGTTTTACAGTGAAATCGGTAAGGGCTGCGTGATTAAAAACTCGCATACCTTAAAGGACGTTAAAATTGGTCCTTACGCCTATGTAAAGGGAGCGAATAAGCTTAAGAATTTAACTATCAATTCTTCAAAGAAATATTTTTCTCAAATCGGCGAAGGGTGCGAGCTGGTGAATGGGATAATTGGCTACGGCTGTAGAGTGTTTTATGGGGTGAAAGCAGTTCGTTTTTTCTTGTCTTCCCATTCTCAGTTAAAATACGGCGCAAGGCTCATTAACTCCTTTTTAGGGGAGAATTCTACGATTTCCTGCTGCGAGGTACTAAATTCCTTACTTTTTTCGGCGCACGAGCAGCACCATAACAATTCATTCCTCTGTGCATCTCTGGTGATGGGGCAAAGTAATATGGCTGCAGGAGCTACCCTAGGGTCTAATCACAACTCCAGATCGGCAGACGGAGAGTTGCTAGCCGGTAGGGGTTTCTGGCCGGGCTTATGCGTGAGCCTAAAGCATAATTCCCGGTTTGCGTCCTATACAATGCTTGCAAAGGGAGACTTTATGTATGAGCTTGATGTGCAGCTGCCTTTCTCCTTAGTAAGCCAAGATCCTGAGGAAAATGCATTGATTATCATCCCTGCGTTTTGGTTTCAGTACAATATGTATGCTCTGCTGAGAAATGAGATGAAATTCACCTCACGTGATAAAAGGGACGATAAACGCATTAGGTATGAATATGGCGCGCTAGCCCCCGATACACTCAATGAAATTATTGAAGCCATGGAGATCCTGGAGAAAAGTGTAGGACGATCCTATGGGCAGGAAGCGGATAAGGAGGCTATGGAGCTGGGGCGTAAAATATTATTAAATGATGAATCTAAAATAACGCGAGAAATTTTGCTCCACGATGTAGAAAACTCAAGAAGGCCTGTACGGCTTCTTAAAGTTAAGGAAGGGTATCTAGCCTATAAGAATATGCTAGTATACTACGTGGGAAGAGAGCTAAAGTCGTACTTAGAAAACCACGACCTCTCCGCATTGTTAGCACTGATAGAGCAAGGTAAAGGTAGAAAAAGAAAGGCTTTTGATAACGTAGGAGGGATGCTAGTTCCACAAGGGGAGGTGAAATCACTGCTTAAGGAACTTAAAGAAGGAGAGATAAAGAGCTGGGATGAAATGCATGCGCGGTATTTTCTTTGGAGCGAGCAGTATGAGCTGTTTAAGCTGGAACATGTCGTTAGCATCATTTGGGAGCGCTTCGCTGCAGATATCGACTACCAGGAGAACTTCCTGAGAGGTGTGTTCAAAGAGGCTCTTCGCGTCAAACGTTGGATAGTAGAAGGCATAGAGGTTTCTAGAGGGAAAGACTATAGCAATCCATTTAGAAAAATGATGTATAACGATACCCAGCAGATGCATGACGTTCTAGGAGATATTTCCCAGAACGCCTTCATCAAGGAGCAGAAAGAAGATTTTAATCAATGGGAAGAACGCCTAAATGCAATCTTAGAAGTTCTGAATGACGAGTAGTGCACTGCACTACTCCACGAATTCATTGACATACTGGTGTTTCTCTATGAATTCCGATAGCTTGTTGACCATATCCTTGCTTCCTGCAAAAAATGGAACACGCTGGTGGAGTTCACTTGGTGATATTTCCAATATCCTTTTCTTTCCATTAGTGGCAATGCCTCCAGCTTGCTCAACGATAAATGCGATTGGGTTACACTCGTAAACTAATCGCAGTTTTCCTTTGGGATGTGAAAGTGTAGCTGGGTATAAGAAGATCCCCCCTTTTAGCAAGTTTCTATGGATATCCGCTACCATAGATCCAATATATCTGGAGGTGTAGGGCCTATCGGTTTCTTTGTCATTTTGCTGGCAGTATTTGATGTATTCTTTCACGCTTTGTGGAAAACGCAAGTAATTTCCTTCGTTTATGGAATATATGCGTCCTTGATCGGGGAATCTCATTTTGGGATAGGATAAGCAAAACTCGCCAATCGATGGGTCGAGCGTAAAGCCGTTTACTCCCTTTCCTGTGGTGTAAACCATCATGGTGCTCGAGCCGTATATGAAATACCCTGCAGCTACTTGCTCAGTGCCTCTTTGTAATACCTCATCTAAGGTTATGGGGCCTTCGCTTTGAGTACGCCTATAAATAGAAAAGATAGTACCTACAGAAACGTTGACATCTACATTTGATGAACCGTCTAAAGGGTCTATGCAGACTAAGTACTTGGCTGACTTGGAAACCTCATTGTTGATGTAAATAGGGTCGTCAAGTTCTTCTGATGCTACCAGGCAACATTCCCCCCCGGAAGAAAGCGCTTTTATAAAATGCTCGTTTGCAAATACATCCAACTTCTTTTGTTGTTCACCTTGAACATTACACGTGGATAAGTCTCCTAAAATATCGACTAAGCCGGCTTTGTTCACCTCTCGGTTTACAATTTTAGCAGCCAAAGAAAGGTCGCGAAGTAATGCGGAGAGTTCTCCTGTGGCAAAAGGGAAGTCTCCTTGTTTATCGATTATAAATTGCTCTAAGGTGGTTAGTTTTTTAATCATTATAAGTTTATTTGATCATAATGTTTAAGCAAAACTAGGAACTTATATGGAGAAAAAGACAATTAATGCTAAATAATTAGCAAATAATATATTATCTGTAATATGTTACACATAATATTGTTTCAATAGGCGTAAGATAAGGAAAATGTAGGGTGAAGTTTGTTGTTTTGCTTACTATTTGCTAAATAACCGATTTTAGCAACGAAAGAGAAGAGTGGCGCTGGATAATTAAAGGCGTGAAAGTCCAGAGTGATGCCTAGGCCGTAAGATGCGGGAGACAGCTGCTTGCTTTTGATGTTCTGAAAATCAGAAAATAGCTGTCCATGTATCCGCTTGATATAAGCTAGGTTGCCTATCGCAAAGTCAGGGTAAGCAAGCGGTAGCCTATAAGAAGTTAATAGGGTGCTGGAAACGATCTCGGGGCTTAGTAGCGAGTAACCATAGGCTAGAGGGATGTCATTTGTTAGCAGGTAGTTCCCGTTTGTTTCCTGCCAAGAGTATCGAACTTGAATGCCGTGATTGCTAGCGAGCCCAGGAAAAAAGAAGTTCGTCCGCACGCTCCAGATTGATCCCTTAAGCTGATCGGTAAAAGGGAAATGGCGGTAGGTCACGCTGATATGCTGACCCCACCTCGGCTGAAGGTCTAGTGGAGCACGCAGGGCATTTTTCTGAAAGTACACTTGATAGTGCATAGGCAAGGTGAGTGTGGAATTGAAGTTCTTTAGATTTTTTTGTGAAACCTCATACCGCTGGGTGTAAGACGTAGCGACCGATAATCCGTACGAGTAGCTGCTATTTCGTATGTAGGTATTGAAAGGCAAGCTGACTTGTGCTGTGGAAACATGTTCGCGCCAGTGTAGGGGAATGATAGAGTCCGGCTGGTTCTCAACTTTTACACCTTGCTCTCTGCCGAGGTGTTTGTAGGACAGCTGGATG
>DXEZ01000201.1 GCA_019114715.1 Candidatus Sphingobacterium stercoripullorum
TCATTATTAAGAACGCTCAAGATACGAATTTTATTTATTTCGTCGAACGTTTTTTTATATCTCAAATATTCACTGTAACCAATAGCTCCTAAAACGGGCTCGGATGAACTTAAGAGGTGTGTAAGCACTTCCTCTGAAGATCCGTAAGTTGTTACATAACGATTTGCTGCTTTATCTAATTTGGATTTTTCTAGTAGCTCCCTAAAAATACTGGACTCGAGACTCGGAAAAGCAATCTCTTTATAGCCCCCTGAGTCCGTCCCACTTAAAAGAGACTTAATTGCATCTAAAGTGATAGTTGTATCTTTAACCGAAGAAGAGGTCAATAGTATAATAGCGTCGGTTGCGACCTTAAAGACACGAGGTTTAATGTGGCGTTTTTCAAAATAGCCGTTTTCCTCTTCACTTAATTCCCGGGTCAATACCGCTGTATAGCTTTCTCCATTCAGTAGATCTTGAATCGCAGAACGCTCTGGATTACCCAGCAATTGAACCTTTGCATTGTAATAAGAAAGCTCAAACATATCTTTTTGCTCCTCCACAAAGTCCAATAAAGACTCATCCACAGAAACCACCAAGTTCCCAGAAAGTATATCCTCTTTATTCTTCTTTTCCTCTAGTTTATCCTCGGCATTATTAAAAATACATCCGCCAAAGAATAAAGGAACAATCAAAAGAAACCATAAGCTTTTATTCATTTTTACTCTATTGAATCTAGTTTCTGAAGTTATTTTGCCACATTCTAGCAAATCGGAAGAAAGAATATATGATGACCATCGCGCCAAATAGCATTCTATAGCGTGGGTCTATTTCAATTGGGAAGTTCTTCCAGAAGACAATGAGTAGGCCTAATACAAAATAAAAGAGAAACATGAAAAGGCCTAAAATAGACAGAAATCGCTTAGTTGGCGATTTCTGTCTAAAACTGTTGGATCTTTTAATCACAATTACTTCTATTAGAAATCTTGTAAGTTCAACGTTATAGGTAAAGAGTATTGTACTCTAACTGGCCTACCGTTCTGAATACCTGGGTTCCATTTAGCAGCCTTCTTTAAAAGATTGATCGCCGCTTGTCCAGTTCCATAGGATAGGTCACGAATCACTTTAATATCCGTCAAGCTACCATCTGTATCCACAACGAAAGAAACTTGAACTGTACCTTTTACTCCAGCATCGATTGCACCTTGAGGGTACTGGTAATTGTTACCAATCCACCTTCTAAACGCGTCAATACCACCTTTAGGCTCAGGAGCAATTTCCACAGCGTTAAAGTCGTAGATTCCTTGCCCTTCCGGATCTCCAGTTTCAGAACCTGTTATCTGTCCTTCAACCTTTTTTGGACCAAATTCTCCAACTGGTACACCAGTTCCACCTGCAGCACCTTTTAAGCTAATTCTTGCTGGAGTCTTCTTCTCATCTTTAAAATCATCTTGAGAAGCAACCTCCTCCTTCACTTCGCTTTCCGGTACTACTTCAGGCTCAGGGAAACGAACTAAGTCTTCAGCCGGAACGTCTTGTGCTATTCGCTGCTGTTCCTCAACTTGAAGAATCTCTTCTTCCTCTTCTTCCTCTTCTTCCTCAACATCAGGAATATCCAAGTCTTCTAAGGTAACTTCTGTGATTACAGGAGCCTCCTCAACTTCCTTCTCTGGAAAAATATCCAGGTTAAATGCCTTGGGTGCACTAAGAATAAAAACCACTGCTAGTACTATAAGCAAGGCTGTATTGGTTGCCTTTGAAGAAAGCTTTCGCAGTTCATAAGCACCATACTCCCTATTTCTATTCTCGAAAACGACCTCAAGCCATTCCTTTTTAAATAAATCTAATTTCGAACGAAACATATTTATATCTTTTTGGTGAGACCGTAACGATTAATCGTTAAACAGCCCATGTTCTTTTAACAATTCTATTTCGTCTTGGCTTATCTGAGCAATCATATACCTTTTGATATCGACGATTTTCATTTCGTCTAGGATATCAACCAGGTTACGATGGATAGATTTTTCGCTTGGTCTTATAACCACAATCAAATCTTCACCTTTTGCTCTTTGAGGCACCTCTTGTTTCATTTTCGCTAGCATCTCTCGAAGTTGATCTTTACTGTAATCAAGTTCCTCGGGTTCATAAATAGGATTCGCTAACTGTCCATAGTACCACAAAATTTTATTATCTGACCCCAGCAAAACAGTAATAGAGCGTGTATCTGCAATTTCAATGCGGTCTGTAGCGTCCATTTTGTTTTTGTCCGGCATTGCTATATCCATCGCTTGAGGTTTATTCAAGGACGTTGTAAGCATGAAGAACGTAATTAACAAAAAGGCCAAGTCTACCATTGCAGTAAGGTCAACCCTACCAGCCTTTCTACCATCTTTACCGTCGTCTTTTAACTCTGCCATAACTTTAAATCTTTATTGCGTTATTGCTTTAATTACTAGCCCTTAAATCTGTAACAAAACTAAATTTGTTTTGCTTTTGATTCCTTAAAGTTTCAATAATCAGATTTATAGAAGGATATTTCTCTTCCGCATCTGCTTTTATTGCAATCTTTAAAGGTCCAGGGTTCGTGTATTTCACTCCTTGATCTGCCTCCCTTTCGCGTTCTACAGCAACAGTCGCTAAACGTGTCTGCTGAACCCACTGATAAAGCTCATTGCTAGTGTTTTCTGTTGAATCCACTGGAATGCCCGATTGTATCGATTCATTCCTTTCATCAGCGTTTAGCGAAAGCAACTGGCGAAGATTCTTTACTGGCACACCGAAATCTTCTTGACGACTGAACTCGTGGTAGTCCTCATCCGAAAATGGTATCTCGTACTTTGCGGAAATATTTTCCAGAGTACGTCTTCTCACTTCTCGATCTGCTATGTGATAGAAAATCTTCCCATTGTTACCCACTGTTATAACCGCAAGGTTAGTATCAGGTAATTTATCCTGCACAGTGGACGCTGGCGTATCTACCATTAACGTTTCCTCTTGACGCGCCGTAGCTGTCAATACGAAGAAGGTTAATAGCAGGAAGGATACATCACACATAGCCGTCATGTCTATGGTGGTGTCTTGCCTTTTTACTTTTGCCTTTGCCATTTTTCTCCTCTTTAATTTATACCAAACTTATCACGTTTTATAATGTAGATGCAAAAGCTGCACCTATTCCATAAATTATTTTTTATTTATGGTTTGCAGCGTAAGTCTGAACAATTGAGAATCCAGCCTCGTCAATAGAGTAAGTTAATTTATCTATTTTACCAGTAAGGATGTTATAGAAAACAATTGCAAAAGTTGAAGTTGCAATACCAGTTGCCGTGTTAATTAAGGCCTCAGAAATACCGTTAGCAAGCTGAGCTGAATCTGGAGCACCACCTGTTGCAAGTGCCGCGAACGCACGAATCATACCCGTAACCGTTCCTAATAAACCTGTTAATGTACCAATAGATACTAAAGTAGCTAGTACGTTTAAGTTTTTCTCTAGCATAGGCATCTCTAGTGCAGTTGTTTCTTCGATTTCCTTTTGAATAGCAATAGCTGCTTTTTCGGAATCAACATCCGGGTCAAGAGAAGAGTCTTTGTACTTCAATAATCCTGATCTAACAACATTCGCTACAGAACCTTTTTGCTTATCACATTCTGCAATTGCTGCATCAATGTTTCCACCATTAATTAGTTGCTGGATTTTACGAACAAAATTCCCAACATTCCCTGTTCCTGAAGCGCGGTTAATTACAATAAAGCGCTCAATTGCGAAAACAAATACCATAAGGAATTCACCGATTAGAACAGGCACTACAGCTCCCGCCTTATAAACCATTCCTGCATAGTTCCCTGGTAAAGGCTGGTTGTCTCTGTTTCCATCAATAAAGTTGCTTGGATCACCCATTACAAAATTCCAAATAAGGAAACCTGTTATAAAGCAAATAATGATTGATAAACTTGCAAATACAATTCCTGATGATTTGCCACCGTCCTTCTTCTGTTTCGTAGTTTTTGGTGCGTTTGCCATTTTCTTAATGTTTAGATTTTTACTGTTGTTTAATTAATAAATACTTAATTTAAATATTCAAAGTTTAAATTTTCGCTTGAAAATTGACCCCTTCTGGAGATTTCAATCGACCAAATATACAATTTTGTGAAATAAACAAAACTATATAAATAGTTAATCTTTCAGAATTCTTCTTTTACTAAATTAAAGTTTAGAAACATTCTCCAGCAGTTTCTTCTCACTCGTTTTCCTTTCGATATAAACGTAAGCTACTTTCAAAACTTGTTTACATTTTTTTACAATGAAAGCCATTTTTTTTTTCATATGCAAATTAAAAAATGATTAAATGTTAAAAATAAGTAACCCATCACTTACTAGTTAACTTGATTTAAGAAAGGAAAGTAGTGTAAAATTATCATTGATAAAACTATATCTTTATAATGTCATAAAACCTATACGGGCCTAACATTTAGTATGTTACGAAGTTTTATAACCCAGTGATTGTAATACATTTTTTACTTTATCCACTGAATTCCCTTGTATCAAAATTTCGTCATCTTTAACGCCACCACCAACTCCACAATTTTGCTTAATTATTTTAGCCAAATTTTCTTTGTCATCTTTTTTCCCAACAAATCCTTTAATAAGTGTCACTGGTTTTCCATTTCTACCCTTCTTTTCATATACGATTCGGAGTCGTTGTTTTTCAATTGGTAGGGTATCAGGTTCTACTAAGGAGTCGAAAGCACTGTAGGTGAAATTTTCATCAGTTGAATACACAACACCGTCGTACTTTTGCTTTTTCTTTTTAGACATGATTAAATATTATTTTAATAATAGATTACAATTAACAAATGATTCTTAAAGACTGAGGAACAATTTTCACGTTTAACGTAGGTTCAAGCTCTATTGGCTCACCATCTACATGAACCGGCCCCGGAGTGTCTCTTTCAATCGTAATTTCTTTGCCAGGAATGATTTCAACATATTCTGACTGATCGGCTGTCCTAGTAAACAGATGAAAAATCAATCGTGGAAACAAATAAATCGGAAATTTACGCACAATACAAATATCTAGCTGCCCGTCATTTACAGATGCATTTGGGGCGATATAAGCATTATTGCCGAACTGAGGAGAGTTTGCAACATTAATCATAAAAGCTTCTCTTTCATAAAGCTGGCCATCTATAGTTATCTTATATAAGCTACTTTCATATTTACTGAGTACATTAATAACAGATCTCAAGTAGCCAATAGGGCCGCGAATATTCTCCTCTGCGAAATTAAAACTAACTGAAGCATCAAAACCCAAACCTGCCATATTAAAAAAAGCATGGTTATTAATGAGGCCACTATCAACTGTAACAGTATCGAACTTATTAATCCTACGCACAGCTGCCGCTTCATTCATAGGAATTCCCAAATACAATGCGAGACCATTACCCGAACCTTCTGGTATAATACCCAATGGGACCCCCGTATTAATTAACGCCGTACCGATCTCATTAATTGTGCCATCACCACCTACAGCTATCACCGCATCGAAATTAGCATCCACCGCATCTTTAGCCATATTATAAGCATCTTGTGCTTTTGCTGTCAGCTTAAAGGTTGGATCAAACCTTTCCATATCCAGAGCTTCCAACACGGTTTTATAAAAACCAGACTTTTTTTTGCCTCCAGAAATTGGATTGATAATGAATAATATTTTCTTTTTTTGCTCCATAGGGACTTATAAATTCAAAATAAAAATACAATAAATATCGAGCATGTCACAAAAAATAAGATACAATGTGCCAGATGCCAGATGAAATCACTATTTTGCTTTTAGATTATAACAAATAGTTATAGCTTTGCAGTAGTTTTGCAGACTACCTATATGCAAATAGTAAAACACTATAAATCATGGGTATGACTATGGTTAAAAAAGTAGTCTGTTATCAAGCAATCTATAATTGATTAAATATGGCTTATTTATTTACTTCAGAGTCGGTATCTGAAGGGCATCCGGATAAAATTGCTGATCAAATTTCCGATGCCTTAATTGATAATTTTTTAGCATGGGATAGAGATGCTAGAGTAGCTATTGAGACTTTAGTAACCACGGGACAAGTAGTCCTTGCAGGGGAGGTAAAATCCAATATATATCTTGACGTACAAAAAATTACTAGGGCGGTAATTAGTAGAATTGGTTATACCAAGTCAGACTACATGTTTGAGGCCAATTCCTGTGGAATTTTATCCGCTATTCATGAACAATCTCCGGATATAAATCAAGGAGTAGACCGTGCCAAAAAAGAGGACCAAGGAGCAGGTGACCAAGGAATCATGTTTGGCTATGCAACCAATGAGACAGAAAACTATATGCCTTTAGCATTAGACATTTCTCATAGGCTGTTATATGAATTGGCAAAAATAAGGAGAGAGAACGTTCTTACCTACCTAAGGCCTGACTCAAAATCTCAAGTTACACTGGAGTATGATGACGACCACAAACCGGTTCGCATTGAGGCCATAGTAATATCTACGCAGCACGATCCTGAATATAATGGGAAAGAGCTGACTCAAGAAGTCATTAAAAAGGATTTAATAGAACATTTAATACCAAGAGTAAAAGAGCAATTACCCGAGCATTTACAGTCTCTATTCAACGATAAAATAAAGTATCATATCAATCCGACTGGTAAATTCGTAATAGGTGGCCCTCATGGAGACACGGGATTAACTGGAAGAAAGGTTATTGTTGACACATACGGCGGTAAAGGGGCCCACGGTGGAGGCGCTTTTTCTGGCAAAGACCCATCCAAGGTAGATCGATCTGCTTCCTATGCTACAAGACACATCGCCAAAAACTTAGTTGCGGCAGGAATTGCAGATGAGCTATTGGTGCAGGTCAGCTACGCCATAGGAGTGAAAGATCCGGTGGGAGTTTATGTAGACACCCATGGCACAGCGAAACATGGTTTTACCGATGAGCAAATTGCACAAAAGATCAATGAGATTTTTGATCTAACGCCGTACGGTATCGAAACTAGGCTAAAGCTAAGAAATCCAATCTACCAGGAAACGGCTACTTATGGCCACATGGGTAGAGAGCCACAAATAGTAAAAAAGAGTTTTGAAAATACAACAGGAGAGGTTAAAGAAATTGAAGTTGAATTATTTACTTGGGAAAAACTGGATTATATTGATAAAGTAAAGAAAGCATTCGCCATATAAATATTCAATAGCCATATTATAAAGGCAATTAATAATAAAGGGGTAGGTCCAGAACTTACCCCTTTATTATTTGTAAAAGATTGAGATTGACAGTGACGTTTATTCCAATCCTCTCTTTTTCATTAAATAAACTGGGTTAGGATCACTACCTCTAAACTTCTTATACATTTCTGCTGGGTTGTCGGTTGCTCCTAATTCTAAAATCTCAGTTCTAAATGCATTTGCAGTTTCTTGATCAAAAATCCCTTTCTCTTTAAAAGCAGCAAACGCATCAGCATCTAATACTTCAGCCCAGATATAAGCATAATACCCAGATGAATAACCTCCGCTAAATACGTGTTGGAAGTAAGTGCTTCTATAACGTGGTATAATTGCATCGATTAAACCAATCTTCTCCATAGCATTCTTCTCTACAACAGACGCATCTGTCGTTATAGGCTCAGTTATACCATGGAAACCCATATCAAGGAACGAAGCCGCTAAATATTCTGTAGTAGCAAAGCCT
>DXEZ01000202.1 GCA_019114715.1 Candidatus Sphingobacterium stercoripullorum
CTTTAATAGCCTCCGTACTTCAGCAGCGCAGCTACAAGGGATCACCCAAACGGCTAGCGCCATGGTGGTTAACCTCGAGCAGATGAGCGAAAAACTCAGCGATAAAGATAATGCCGTAGGTACATTGACCAATGATAAGGAGGTGGCCGATGAGATCCGCCAGGTGATAACAAACCTCAATGAGGCCTCTTTAAAACTCGATGAGAATATGGAAGCCCTACAGCATAACTTCTTGCTTAGAGGGTTCTTTAAAAAGAAACGCAAGGCTGAAGAAAAAGCCCAAAAGGAGCAGCAACAAGAAGAGCAGCTGCAATAGCTTACACTGGGAATTTAAAAGAAAATATTTTTATTGAACTGTCTTTATGAGCGCAAAGGTTGGTGGTAGAAGGGTGATTGAACTGGATGACCAGGATGTGGTCTACGAGGACAATCACTTAATAGGAATTAATAAAGAGGCGGGTGATTTGGTCCAAGGGGATGAAACGGGGGATATGCCTTTAGTAGAAGCTCTGGAGCATTACCTGAAGGAGAAATACAACAAGCCATTCAAGGCCTTTGTGGGTATGATACACCGCCTAGATAGGCCCGTTAGTGGACTGGTGCTTTTTGGAAAAACAAGCAAGGCGCAGGTGCGCGTGCAGAAGCTCTTTAAAGACCGAAAAATTATCAAAACTTACATTGCCATAGTCCGCAATCCGCCACCAAAGAATCAAGATAGTCTGAAACATTATCTGGTGCGCAATAGCCAAAAGAGGGTGACCTACGCTTACGATACCGAGAAGAAGTCAGGGAAGGTGGCTGAGCTAGATTACGAGCTTATTGGCCAGCTTAACAGCTATTACGTGCTACGCATAAAGCTGATTACTGGTAGAACCCACCAGATACGCGCGCAGCTTTCTGCAATTGGCTGCCCCATTGTGGGAGATAATAAATACGGTTACCCAAGAGGAGGGAGGAAGAGAACCATCTGCCTGCACGGCTACGCCCTGGAGTTTACGCATCCCGTGCGCAAGGAGCAGGTTACCATGCGTGCGCCCATTCCTAGAGATGACTTTTGGGAGAAGTTTATGCCTATTTTTAATGAATTAGATGCATCGCCATTATAATATAATTGACTATATTTGGAGAGTATGAAAATTAAGAGATCATTTTTATTGGGTTTGCTACTAGGAGCGGCGGTGTTATTCACACCAAACTCGGATGATGCACAAGCGCAGTGTGCTATGTGTGCGATGAATGCTGAGAATAGCGTCCAAGAGGGGAATACGCAAGGTAAAGGATTGAACGACGGAATTTTGTTTTTACTGGGCATGCCCTACCTAGCTGTTGCAGTAGTGGGCTTTATTTGGTATAAGAAATTTCGCGAAAGGGAGCGTGCTAATACAGCCGTTTAACTACTCTCCCTTTAACCTTAGTGTTTGATGTAGCGCATGACGCTATCAAAGATAAACGCCTTTTGAGCGTGGTGGGATTGTATATGCTTATGGATTTCTGCAATTGCATCCTGCTTAAACTCTTCGATAGTACTCGGTGCATCGAATACACCTTGAATACAATAGGTCTCTCCCTCGTGCGGAGAGTCCATCATATGTAAAAAATGAAGCTTATAACTACCTATACCAGCCAAGAAGTTTTCTAACCACTTGACTAAGATGTCTTCTTCAGACTTTTCAACGATAATAGAAACATTATATAAATACATGCAGCAAAAATACACTTTTAACTGTAAAAAAGAGGTTGCATATAGGGTTTTCTAAGCTATTATTTCAATATTTGATAGAATTCTCAAAATATGAGTAGAAATAGTGTTATATGCGAATTTTAAAAAACGTCTCCCTTATATTTTTTATTTTAAGTATTAGTCTCGGAGGCGTGTTCACGGCTTGTGATAACAAAACTAAACCCCGCCAAGGTGAATCGTTAATTCCCGTTGCAGACTTTTTTGAGTCCCCCGATAGGACCAACTTGAGTCTATCGCCAGACGGTAGGTTCCTAGCGTATTTAGGTTTTGATAACCATTGCACCAATATTTTTTTACTGGATTTAATCGAGCCGGATTCCTCCAAGCAGCTCACCTACCAAGAGGACTTGGATGTACAGTATTTCTTTTGGGTGGATAGCGCACGTATAGCCTTTTCCAACTCTCAATCTTTTAAAGATAGCGTCAGGATGATGCTCGTTGATGTCCAAAGCGAAGAAATCGAGCCCATGTTCCCTGCCGTGCCTGGGAAGGTGCGCTGGGTGCATATCCCCGGAAGCGGTAGGCCAGATTACCTGCTGGCAGCTATGAACGATAGGGATTCCTCGCTGTTTGATTTATACCGCATAGACTTAGAAAATAAAACCAGAGAGCTCCTGGATAAAAATAAAGGAAATATTTCTAGGTGGTTTGCTTCTAGTGATGGGCAGGTGCGCCTAGCGCTCACCAGCGATAGCCTGGAGGAGAGCCTGCTATATAGGCCAAGGAATCACCTTCCTTTTGCGGAAGTGCTGAAGATAGGGCTGGGGACTTCAGTCTATCCTAT
>DXEZ01000203.1 GCA_019114715.1 Candidatus Sphingobacterium stercoripullorum
GTTTTGATTCCAATCGTATAATTCAGTGGATACGCCTATAGATTGCTTATTTTTTGAGGTTATTGTTGTTGCAGAAGAAATGGGAGTTTGTACTATTAGAATTTTATTGTGTAATTGTTTAAACTCACTTAGTTCCTCTGGAGTTAATAATGTGTCATCAGTTATAATCTTGGCCTCCTCTGCCATAGGAACTAACCGCTTTAAACTTAAAAAGATTGTGGGAAAGGAGATATATCCATCCCCTTCTTGCCTTGCTCCTTTCTTCCAAAATCGCACATTAGGGTCTCCAGTACGTTTGATGCTTTCGACAGTAAAGTCATCTACTCCTATATCAAAAGAAATGGTCCATTCATGACCTTTAGGTCTATCAAAAATGGGCGATAATCTAAACTTATCTTTGAATGCAGAAATATAGCTACCACCACACAAAGGTTTTTCCGCTCTCATTGGATCCTCAGGCTTAAGAGTGAAGGTTTGTGTTACAATACCCAGTAATGTTGACTTTTGAGTTCCGTTTTGTCCTGCAATTGCTGTTAATTGAGAGCCTACTTCAAAGTCTTCATTTTGGAAGCCTCGAAACCTTTCGATATGAATGTGAGTTATTTTCACTTTGTTGAATGATTAAATAATTTGTGTTTGGGAATAACTATATCGTCACAAAATATCATTATTTCTTCACCTTTTCCTGAGTTACTCGCACTATAATTCAATTCAAAACATTGTTGCCTATATTTTGAATATAGGTTGGTTATGAATGGCACATTATCATAAGAGACAATCCACTTACAATTTACTATTGCACCTATAGCATTTGCGATGTTTTGATGGTCTGTGTCATTATAGTAGTTCAGATAAAGCCCTTTTCCTTTTATATAGTATGGCGGGTCTAAATATAATAGAGTATTGTAAGGTAATTCATCTTTTAATCGTTGCACTAAAGTAACAGCATCGTCATTTGTTAGATGAATTCTCTCCGCGTAGTCTGCTATACGTTGAATCCTTTTTATCAAATCTTCTTTGTTAAACCTCGCATCAATCTTGTAATTTCCAGTTTGGTCGTATCCACCTATGATTCCAGCTTTTAAAATTCCTGAACGATTTGTTCTATTTAGGAAGAAAGTGGAAAACCCTAAATTTAATAAATCAACATTTCTATTTTCTTTATTCTGCTGAAACTCTTTTTGCTTAAACCATGTTTCGACATTTATGGGAGTATCCTTAATTAATTGGCAAAGAGCATCCGTGTTATTAAGAACACTATACCAAAAGGCATAAATAGATATGTCTTTATCGTTTATATATATATCACTAACATATTCATTAAAGAGCAAGGATAAAGCAACAGAACCACCTCCTACATATGGCTCAACATAAGTACCATCAAGCAATGCATTTTCTTTGATTAAACACTGTACGAAATCAGCGACTTTTGCCTTTCCACCGGGATATCTTAAAGGTGATAAAAACTCCATAATGTCATTCTTTATTTATAGATTCCCATAATTGGATAAAAAAACTTTCTATGTTGTCCCATCCTATAATCAAATTGTCTGCTTTAGGATAGAAAAACTCATTATGAACATATGCATTCAAGGATTCAATGGATAGGACTGAATTTTTATCATTTATTTCAGACCTTATACCTTTAGATAAATCATTACTCATTGTTCCTAATTGGGTCATATGATTTAATACTTTACAAACTTTCCCGTTCAAATCCTCTTTGGAAGAACACGCAGTTATAGCATTGTTTTTTACCAAATCATATCTTTCCAAATAAGCATCAACTGACAATTCTAAAAACACTCTCAGCAGTACAGAAGATGCATTAGGACATGTTTTAACTTGGATATGTTTTAACTCCTCAAAAATTTTATTGATTTTGGGGTTGTTGATATGCAAAATCAAAGTCTTGGGCACTAAGCCAGCTCTGTTTCTAGCTTTCTGATTATTAGCCTTTTTTATTTCTCTGCGTTCACTATTTATTAATACCTGCCCTTTATTGTCTACAATATCTTGAACACTCCATTGTTCAGACGCTTCATTAGATAGGTCTGGCTTTTGGTTCGTGTCAAAATTGTCAATATATTGCTTCCTTTTTTCTCTATTATAGATTTCTGAAACTTTGAATTCTGGATTAAGAATATCCGTAACAACTTTTATAAGCCCCTTGACGACTTCTGACACTTCAACCTTTGAAACTAAAGTTCCATTGTTAATTCCCAAACCAAGGTGTTCTCTAACATAAGGGTCTGACATCAAACGTTGCAGGTTGGTAATATTTAGTTTGGATAACGAATCCTTAATCGTATCAGAAACATTATCTTGTGATTTCAATAAAGTGATAATTTGCAATGGAATCGATGATTTTCCTTCTGTCTTCTCCTCGAATCTTTGCTTTTGTTGAGCATTCCAAGTAACTGTACCGATACCATTCAGCTCTCCCGAGTGTTTACGTTTTATCCAAATATCAGCTTCCGTTGGGTTTTCAAAAACAGCGCAAGCAATATTCTTCAATTCAGAAATAGCATTAGGATTTTCTTTTTGCAATTTCTGAAATTTTTTCCTTAAAGAAATGTACTTGTCATCAATTAATGTTGGATT
>DXEZ01000204.1 GCA_019114715.1 Candidatus Sphingobacterium stercoripullorum
ATTATGGCAATCCTTCCTCAATCCATAGTCATGGAAGACAAGCTAAAACATTAGTAGAGAAAGCTAGAAAAACTGTAGCTCAGTTACTGGGTGTTTCTCCTGCTGAAATATTTTTCACTTCAGGAGGAACAGAAGCTGATAATATGGCATTAAGGTGCAGCATTGCTGACCTGGGCATAAAACACGTAATAACTACTCCTATAGAACACCATGCTGTTCTTCATACTTTAGAAGAACTCCATAAAAAAGGAGATATTAAGCTTATTTTATTAAGCATAGACGATAAGGGAGATATCGACTTGCAAGAGCTTAGAGACTTACTAGCAGCTCATCCAGAGACAATGGTCAGCATCATGCATGCTAACAACGAAATAGGAAACATCTATGACATCCAACAAATTGCTGCAATTTGTGATGAACATAAAGCATTTTTCCATTCCGATACAGTACAAACGATTGGTCACCTGCCTTTAGACTTAAGCAATACAACCATAGATTTTATTACTGCATCTGCTCATAAATTCCACGGCCCGAAAGGTGTAGGATTTTTATACATCAACGGTAAAAACAAAATCAACCCACTTATTTTTGGTGGCGCGCAGGAAAGAAATATGCGCGGAGGTACGGAAAATATCTACGGAATAGTAGGATTGGCTAAAGCTCTAGAACTTAGCATCCAAAACATGCAGGAGCACAGAGACCATGTCGTAAAGCTTAAGTCCCACATGATAGATGCCCTAAAAGAGCATATCCCTGGCGTGAGCTTTAATGGTCGATCTGCAGAGATTGAAAACTCTCTATATACCGTTTTAAACGTTTCCTTTCCCTGCACGGAAATGATGGACATGTTGCTGTTCAACCTAGATATCAAAGGTATATCCGCATCAGGCGGAAGTGCTTGTAGCTCCGGCTCCAACATAGGGTCGCATGTGCTACATGCCATTAAAGCCGATTCAGAGAGACCATCTATACGTTTTTCATTCAGTAAATTCAATACCATAGAGGACATTGATAAAACTGTTGAGATTCTTAAAGGGATTTGTAAAAGCAGTTAATTGATTTAGTTTTTAGCGAACTCGTTTTATATCAGGGTGCTTAATTTCATTAAGTGCCCTTTTCTTTTGCGCCTAGGGCAAATAACTGCTGCATTCCATGCTTACTGAGGCTTATCCGTCACAGAAGCCAATTAGTCCTTTAGCCCCAAAGTATC
The DNA here is from genome assembly GCA_019114715.1 of Candidatus Sphingobacterium stercoripullorum. Lineage (GTDB taxonomy): Bacteria > Bacteroidota > Bacteroidia > Sphingobacteriales > Sphingobacteriaceae > Sphingobacterium > Sphingobacterium stercoripullorum. The sequence continues at coordinate 1,211 of DXEZ01000204.1, forward strand.
TAGCAGCTCCCTTACGGCAACCCTCCCTGCGCGGTTAGATCCTATCGTGGAGGCCGATGGGCCGTAGCCAATTAAATGAATGCGATGGTCTTTTTCAACGCGCGTGGCTAATTTACCAGACATGGTTATTCCACCGTGCTGGTTTAAAAGTTCTAAAGGAGATAGGTGCTTGAGGTTATGCCGAAAGCCTGTATTCCAAAATATAACATCGGCCTTCATTTCTGTACCATCCTCCCACCGCACTCCTGTTGCTGTAATCTCCTGAAACATGGGCTTACGATCGAGATTTCCACTGTTGATCATATGCTCTATAGCCGGAGTTAAAGGGAGTCCCGTAACTGAGACAACTGACTTTGGTGGCAATCCTTTTCGCACTAAATCCTCAACCATGGCAACCGCCTCCCTACCCTTTTCTTCGGTAAACTTATAGTTTCTAAAGTCCGGTGGTCTACGGGTCACCCACGTGGTAGTGGTCACCTCTGCTATTTCCTCTAAAAGCTGAACCGCAGAAATACCTCCCCCGACAACAATAACATGCTGGTTTTTAAAATCTCTCGCGTTATTGTATTCAACTGTATGCAGCTGTAAGCCTTTGAAGAGCTCCCATCCGGGATACCTCGGGCAATTGGGTGTTTTCCAAGTTCCAGAAGCATTAATAATTCCCCTAGCGGAAAACTGCACGCCGTCGGTCTCAACGATAAAACGCTCCCGCTTTTCATAGACCATCTTTACTTTCACCGGGCGCATGACCTGCAAGTTAAAATGCTCTTCGTAAAATTTATAATACGCCGGGACGGCCTTATTTGCTTGTAAGTCCGTCCCAGCACTTGGTACTGCCTCCGCAAACGCGTAGCCAGGAAGGTCGTGAATACCGTTAACGGTAGTCAAAGTCAGAGTGTCCCAACGGTGCTGCCAGGCGCCACCTGCGGAAACCTCATCATCGAGGACCACAAAGTCCTTGCCCGGCAATAGCCCTGCCCTTTTCAAATAATAAGCAGCAGAAAGACCGGCCTGCCCAGCGCCTATCACAACGATGGGGATTTTATAAAACACGTTTCGCCTTTCTACCATACGTCAATTATTATACGTTTTATGTATCTGTAGCATTAACACCCCTGCCTAAAAGTTTAAGAACCGTCTATCAAAGTTAAGGAGTATCTTTAAAAGAATAATTACCATACATCAACAAATAACTTAGAATTAATTAAGACCTTTAACATTTAAAGTTAGAGAAATGCGTAGCTATCCCCAAATAAAAGACCCTGCAGAAATCCCTTATAGGTTCCAAGAGGCTTGGAACCTATACGACGCTCAAGGAATTGCAGCAATATTTACCGATGATGCGGACTTCGTCAACGTCGCTGGCAAATGGTGGGATAACAAAACGGACATCTGGAAGGCACACGATTTTGGCTTAAAGCATATCTTTCAGCACTCTAAGCTGGAGGTTCTAAAAACAAAGCTGAAAACGCTAAGCGATAGCATCGTTATCATCCACGCTAAAATTAAGCTCATAGGGCAAACTGAAAAAGGTGCACAAAAGGCCGGAGAACGAGAAACCATGTTTATTTTTGTTGCACAAAAAACCAATAACCATTGGCTGGTTGTATCGGCTCAAAACACAGATATCACAGGTGAGCAGACGAACATAAGAGATGAAAGTGGATCGCTTAAACCGGTGAGCTACAAGGAGGATAAAACTAAAATAACTAGAGATCTAAATGAGGGGGAGTAGCCCTCTACTCTGGGTTTAAAGATTAAAAAAACGAAATACAGACATGAAAGCAGCAATATTAAATAATTATGGCGATACGCCAACTTATCAAGATATTAATGAACCCAAAGCCCCTAATTCGGACCAACTTATATTAGAAGTAAAAGCAGCTGCGTTAAAAAACTTCGATAAGATCATGGCCACGGGGAAGTCTTATGTCAATTACGGCGAGCTCCCATCGGTGGTCGGTACGGATGCAGTCGGTTGTTTGGCCGACGGGAGAAGAGTCTACGCTCAGGCGCGAGGTACGATGGCCCATAAAATTCTTATTGATAAAAATAAATTCATTGAACTCCCAGAAAACATAAGCTGGGCCAGTGCTGCAGCCTTGCCCAATGCCGTTTTAGGATCGGCTCTAGCCTTACTAAAGCGCGCAAAAATTAAAAAAGGCGATGTTGTCTTAATCCATGGTGGCACTGGTGTAACAGGAAAAATAGCCTGCCAGCTTGCTAAACATTATGGCGCATCGAAGGTATTTGTTACTGGACATACCGAAAAGATTGAAGCGCAGCAGAGCGAGCTGGGAATCGATGCTTTGATTTCAACGCGCATGAGTGACGGAGAGTTTATAGAGGAGCTACATAGACTGAATGAAAGCAACCCAATCACCATTGTACTGGATTACCTTTGGGGCCACACGGCAGAATTAATATTGAAATTTTTGATGGGTAAAGACGGTAAGTTTATGGATCAATTTACGCGCTTTATTCAAATTGGGTCACTCTCGGGAGATGAAATCACTGTAAATGCAAACTGGCTACGTAGCTCGAAGGTAGAAATCATTGGTTCAGGTGTGGGCAGCCATACAGCTGAAGACTTCCAAGAGTTTTTCACTACTATTCTTCCTGAGGCCTTCAAATTGGCGGCAGAAAACAAATTAACAATTGACACAACTCTAGGTAAGCTAGAGGACATCGAAAGCTTATGGACTACAAAAACAAGCGATAGCAGGCTTGTTATTCAGCTATAATACACTAACATTGCTATATTTGTTTGGTTTCATATTGATTAGCATAAAAAGGTCAATCTCTTACACTTTTAGCTTTGAACAAATTCTATATTTTCATGTTATATTTTTTAGCATTAATTCTCCTGATTGTAATTGGTGGATATCTCTTTCTCCATTCAAAACCTTTTGGTAAGAACCCTGACCCGCAAGAGATTAGTTCCCCGAATTTTTTCAACGGGGAGTTCAAAAACCAATCGCCAACACAGTTGCTAAAGGATTCCAAAGAGAGATGGAGCGTGCTGAAGAAAACTTTCACCGATAAACACCCAAATAACCGTCCTTTAAAGCCAATCGCTAGTGTAAAAACCAATATCAAGGAGCTACCTGCAGATAAGGACCTACTGATCTGGTTTGGGCACTCTTCGCTGTACCTTCAAGTAAATGCACAAAAAATATTAATTGACCCTGTTCTTTATAGTGCATCGCCGATCAAGTTTTTCAATAAATCATTTCAAAGCACCCACCTCTATAAAGCGGAGGATTTCCCAGAAATAGACTATATAATATTAACACACGACCATTGGGACCACTTGGACTATCACACCATTAGGCGCTTACATAAAACCACAAAACACTTCATATGCCCTATAGGTGTTGGCTCACACCTGAAGCACTGGGGCGTATCCAGCAGCAAGATCACAGAAGTCGATTGGTACGACAAGATCAACGCAGAAAACGGTCTAAAGATCACAGCGCTACCAGCACGGCATTTTTCAGGGCGTGGACTCAAGTCCAACCCCACCTTATGGGCTTCCTATATGCTGGAGAGCTCCTACGGAAACATTTACCTTTCTGGTGACACAGGATACGACAAGCACTTCAAAGAAATTAAGAGTATGTTTCCCGAGATTTCACTTGCTGTCCTAGAAAACGGGCAATACAACGAGGATTGGAAAGATATACATATGATGCCCGATGACCTAGTACAAACCATCGATGATCTCCAACCTAATTTAGTGCTAACGATTCACCACAGTAAATATGCACTAGCTAGGCATGCTTGGTACGAACCTTTGGAATTTATCAGCGCTTTTGCTACCAAGAAAAACGTCAAGCTTTTAGCTCCTAAAATAGGAGAAAAGGTCGCCTTAAATGGTCAGATCCCAACTTTAGAGCTGTGGTGGAAAAACACCGCTGAATAAGCAAAAGAACCAGCAGCTACAAAGAGAATATCACTAAATGCTGTTTTACCTGCAATTCATATAACTTAAATATTCACTTATAAAGGGTGACTAGCCTTCTTGATTTTGTAAATTGAAATGGACCTAGTGACACTCTCAAAAAATGCTAAGATTGTAAAACACCAAGCTATGCCTTAGGGGCCACCAAAAACATAGTAGCAATCCTGCTGTGCAACTTCCCCTGCGAAAAACATTCACTTACTCCAACCAGAATTCACCAAATAATAAACTGCGTCAGATGTTGATGCCAAATAAAAAAACAAAAAACATTGGACAAACAATTAATAATGTGTATAATTGCTGCATTGAATAAGAATGAAACTAATTATAAGCACAGTTTAACGCTTTATACAAATAAAATAAAAGTAAATTTCTATAGTTAGATTTTCACTTTTAAAGTGTTTATTGCTGAAGAAGTTAACAAAGAAGCTTCCAGTTATTAGGGAAGAAGTATTCAGAATCCAATTCTACGAATACTTATCTATCTGTGATATATAATCTATATCAAAAAGTCAAAATTATAATAAACTTCTTTCATTAGGTTGTTTTATAGCTCCCAGGTTTACTGGCAGTTTTTAAGACGCTTTTATGAGCTGGCTTGACGCACAACACGCTTGCCTCTTATTAACAAAAGATGCCTTAAGATAAAACCACCAGATAGCTATCGCCTAGTTCAGAAGGCGTTAGCCTAACGCACGGAACACACTAATGAATAATTAATTATAAACAGACCATATATCAAGTCGAAAAACATGAATTACAAGCTACAAATCACAACGCGGCCTATAGATCCCTTAGCGCATAAAAACGTATTTATCTATCACAAAGATTACCCAAACACGCTGCAAGAGTCGGAGTTAAACGACCCCATGCGAGTTATCGTAGAGTTTTTTAGCACCTATAAGTTGCCTGCAGTTAAGAGAGATCTAACGCTACTTACTAAGCATCAACTAGCTAGCACTGTTATCACTCCTGTATCACAGAGAGCGAGGTTATACAGGTTCATGTTCGATCTGGAGCGCCTTGCAGATGCTAGCTGGATGCTAAACCAGTACCACCTAGAAACTACCGAGAGAGGCCAAGAAGATCTCCCGAAAGAATATTTAGATATTATCCAAGATGAGAATATCATTTGCTTTTCAAACCTATCTGAGTCTTTAAATCCAATTAGGGGCATACGTTATTTTTTCAGAAACACTACCTTGCGTAGATGGAAGAATAATTATTTACTGAAGCTACGTAAGTCGATAACTAACCCCGATGAAGATCTATTTTTCGATTACAGTGACCTAGATAGCTTAGCTTACTACATAGACCTCATCAAGGCACTAGAGAGCCTTTTTCTGCTCTTACTTCGAGATGGCAAGCTTCCAGATTATAAAGAGCACCTCGTGCAAAAGAGCACCTCAATCCCTTCAAAATCTGAATTACGGAAGAAAATCAAAAGCAAAGACATCTCGGTTTATTTACGAGACTATGAAAACATGATTTATGGCCATCGCTTTATCAACGAATGGACAAGGTACAATACGCTAAATATTTTTGAAAGCTATGAAAACCTATTGAAGTTTATGCGTAATGCCTTGCAATTATTAAGCTATTATTCCACAAAAAACCCCAACACCCACATTGATAGGGTGGCCATGCAGTACAAAAGTTGGACTTTTCAAAAGACAACTGCTTACTTCAACAACCTGTTAGTTACCTCACCTGCCATAAGGCGCATTCCTAGTTTTTGGCCAGAGCAACAGGAAATAGACAAGTTTATTCAATTTATTTTTTTAGCATATAGATTATAGAAAATGAAAAAATCATTTAACAAAGCCCACGCGCTTCATTCTTTATACGAAGAGATGAATGAAATTAAGGGTAGCCTGGACGTACATAATACTCCAGATAGGCAACGAGAATTTCTGAACGTATTTTTCGAATCGGTGATCGGACACGATGCTATGCCGGAAGATATGGTTAGCAAATTAAACAGCTTGATGGAAGAGTTGTTCCTTGTACTGGATTGGGCATGGCTAGAGTATTATGGAATCCTTGAGAAACATAAAAAAAAATCCTCCAAGAAGGTTGATCCTAATGCACCATTAATTATAGATGTCACGATTGACTTCCGCACCGGCCACTTGGAACATTACAAGTGGATCAAAGAACGTAGAGCGCGGTACAAAGGTCATATTAACTTCTTAACGCAAGAGGAGGTCGAATCACCTACTAAAGTGTTCTCAACATTTTACAAGTACCGCAACATCACCGATTGGAAGCAGATACTTGAAAGGTGGGTAACTTATGCCATTGATGATAAAACAAACATTGTTGATGATCACTTTTCTCCAGCCTACATCACTTACATGGACTTTGTACAGCTCCAAAAACTCATCGAGTATTACTGGGTTAAGCATGAGCAAGAGACTAACACTTGGCCTCGAGGACAAAAGCCCTGGCCTACTATCAAAGGTAACTACCCTATTTTTTCTACAATAGATTTTGTCAGCAACCCTTTCAGCGAAATTAGGGATATGTTTCAAGGCACCTCACTGAAAAAATATAAAAAACTGCTAAATCAATGGTTTAAAGCAGTCATCGACCCCCGAAACACGTGGAAAGGAGCTCCTGCAGAGTTATTGGATTTGTACAAGAAAATTGGAGTAATGATAGAATGCTGCTGGATAATTAAAGAGCTAGGAACCTACTGCCCGGAAAATTGGAATGATGCTCCAAGTCCCTCGAAAAATACAACATCCAAAGATGTCGGAGAAAACTACCCTTTTAAAATCAAAGAACTTTGGGATAAGCCGGAAGACTTTTTAGCTAAATTTTATTCAAGACGGAATATCGAAGGTTATTTTAGGCTAATGTATAATTGCCTTTACCACGCTTTTAGCAAGAAACACCAAGACCTTTATAGCGATGAGGAGATCATAGACTTCAAGAATGACCTTACCCTGTTAGTAGAAGCGGCCTACCTCATTCAAAAAAGGAAGTACACGCCCAAGCCTAAAATTTGATGCAATGCCGGTACCTTATGAAAGTAAAATATTCAAGCAGTTAACGCGGATCACAGAACGCCTATTATCATTAGCGATGATTGACCAATTGTACTATTCTCAGAGGAACTTCAATGGTCTTGCCATTCAAGAATTGCTGGTGTTAATCCCAAGGGGAAAGCACCACCACATTGCTGAGGTAAGACCCATCATCCAGATGGTCATGTATGAATTTCCGAACATCAATCATCATGTCTTCTATACCGATGAAGTTCGGCAGAATTTATTTTTAGGTAGCGGAGCATTTATAAGTCGGTGTCACGTGAATCACTTAATCTATATCAACCCGCACTCGTCCCCTATTATGAGTAACATCAAAGATCTACACATTCATATAGACCGGGCAACCGATAGGTTGAAACAAGAGCTTGAAAAAATCAACTCCTTTAAGCAAGGGTATGAATTTTACTTTAAAAGGCGTGATATGCAGCTTTGTGCATTTATGCTCCATCAAACTTTCGAATTGTTATACAGGATGACTCAGGTAGTGTTTCTAGGTAGATGTAAAATCTCGCACCACCTACACTACCACCATAAACAGCTGATCCATTATCTGCCGCAATTACGAACTATTTTTGATTTGAACCACGACTACGATATGTATTTGCTAGAGCTATTAAACAGTTCCTATTTGTCGGTAAGGTATGAAAACAATTACGATATCCGCAGGGAGGATCTAGAGTGTTTAATTTACAAGTGCCAGCAGATCGAAGAACTGCTAAAAGAGAGCTGCTACGAAATGCTGCGCCATTATAAAACCCAGCAGATCAGTAAAGAGCTGACTGAGGATGTGCAGTAAAGCCGATCTCAGGAAAACTCCCAGGTCTGATCGTGCTAATAAATTTGAGAGCCACTAGGCTGTAGGATTTCAAATTAAAAAACAAAGGCTGTACCGGAATACTTTATATACAAAGAGGGAGTTTGTTCTCCCTCTTTGTTGTACATTAATCTTCAAATTATATAGGTAGCCTACTTAAAAACTGCACTTGAACCCTACCTAAATCTACATTCGTTAAGACTGTAGGTAAAGACGATGAGCGCACCCATTTATTTCTATTTTTATACACATACCTTCTATTGTGCGGGTCGTAATACGTTTTGTAAGCGGGGAAGTACACATAGCCGTGGTTGTTTTTATAACGTCCATGACCATACCAAGACGGGTGGTTCCTCCTTGCTTTGCGCTGGTTCTTAACCATTTTTTTATAAGCCTTTTGGCGTTCTTTATGGTATTTTTTTAGCGCCTTTTGTTCTTTCTTTAGATACTTAGCATAAGCTTTACTTTGCTTAGACTTCTTTTTATAGTACTCTTTTTTATACGATTTCTTCCCTTTATGGTAGCTCTGCGCCTGCACAGATTGAAAGGCGAAAAATATAAAAACTAGGGTAATTAAATAAGCAACTTTGTTTCTCATGGCTTTCAAGTTTAAGTTATCAATAATACCTTTATACTCTCTCTGACTAGAACTGGAAGTAAAAGTTTAACTCAAAAAAATAAAAACATCACATTTATTTAATAACCGTTTGAGAACTACACGACTAACGCAAAGGGTTTATT
>DXEZ01000205.1 GCA_019114715.1 Candidatus Sphingobacterium stercoripullorum
GTAATTGAACCGTTGTAGGTAACGTTAGCTTCAGTTACCTTAACCGTGTGAATTTTGGACTTTAAAATATTTAATTTCATCTTTTTTATTGTTATTTTTTATGAATAATACTTCAAATGTATCTAGTGTTACATGGAAGTCTTGATATACTAAAATATGCTTATTAACGCTAAAGTTATATGAAAACGAATAGCGATCATTACTATTTATAATCCTATTGCACCTAGCTTTAACTTGATACAACTTATCGCCGAGCTTATCAAATTTAGTGATGAGGAAAAAACCTACTTTCACTTCCAAAAAAAGCCACGCTCCCTCTCCTATCCCACCTAACCACTGCGCATTATCTGGCAAACAATTAGGCCTCTTAGGTTCTAATAAATCACCGACAGCGTGATCTTCGTCTATGGTATTAACACTACCTTTTCTAAAACTTAGTACGAGCTGCTTTACTAGAAAAGCTAGGGCCTTACGAGGTTTTAAAATCACACTCCTCAGCTTATCTTTTTCATAAATACAAACTTCGTTTTGTTCATTAGCATACACTACATTACTAATGGGACTGGGCTTGATGGTGTTTGGAAATATAAGACGCCTTCTTCTTGAGTCCACCTTGCTCATCGCTTTTTCCATAATTTGAGCAACATATCGGGAACAGTTATTATTATTTAATGCAAAAGCGCCGTAGGGGATCAGCCCTTGGTTTACTATGCTATCGGCATACTCACAGCCCTTTTCAAAAGAAATGCCGTCCGCAATGCCAGCATAAATAACCCCTTCGCCATGCGTGTATTGCCGTATATCATGCAGTTCTTCTAAAATCGATTGTAAATTATCAAGCTTTCCATCTCTCCAAATAGCCGTAGTTCTTAACACTAAGTTTGGATCAAAATCACTCGATCGGGCGCGTCCCATTCCTCTTGGACAGATATATCTACCGAAATCGTAATAAACTACCTGTCCGGTTTTTCTATCAAGCAACAGAATAGCAGCATGCCCCACTCTAAAGTTTAAGTCTTCAATTATATTAAGTCTCTTTAAAAATCGCATCCACTTTTCGTCTCCTCGTGCAGTTTGATGAGGCCATGCTAAGGCGATCGCTAAATCTTGAAACTCTTCTCTCATACGGTCTCAGCATTATGATGTTCAGCTAGGTAATCCAGCTTTTTATATTCTTTCAAAAATTTACTCATGTATCTTGTACCGTGGTCGGGAAATAATAAAACAACCTTATCGCCAGCCATAACAAGTGGGAGAATTTTTTGAATGCTTGCCTCGAGCACTGCGCCGCTTGAAAAGCCGCACATTAGCCCCGTATCACGTTTATAGTTAAATATCCTTTTTATGGTTTTATTCCGGGTTACTTGAATAATTTCATCAATAAATTCTACTTGAAGGTTCCCAGGAATAAAACTTCTACCAATGCCGTCTATACTCTGGTAATCTTCTGCGAGACTCACCACTTCTCCAGTCTTCAGATAAGTTGACAGGATGGATCCATGAGGCTCAACACCATAAATCTGAACATTGGGATTTTTCTTTTTTAAATACTTAGCAGTTCCAGAAATTGTGCCACCTGTCCCTACTCCTGCAATAAAATGGGTGACCTCCCCATTACTTTGCTCCCAAATTTCTGGCCCAGTGGTCCAGTAATGCGATTTAAGATTCGCTGGGTTGTCGTACTGATTCATATAATAAGCATTCTGATGGCTCTCCGAATATCTCCTTGCACAAGACTGCGTGGACTGGGGATCATTTAAGCCGTTTGAATTTTGACATCTCTGAACCTCTGCACCTAAGCTCTCTAAGAATGCAACTTTTTCATTTGAACAAGAAAGCCCAACAAAAATCTTACACCCTAGACCTAATGTCCGAGATAAAGTTGCCAATCCAATGCCTGTATTTCCGCTACTTGCTTCAACTACAACATCTCCTTTTTTCAGCCTGCCATTTAACAGAGCTTCTTTGATCATATAATACGCTACCCGATCTTTACTCGATGAGCCTATAGGGCTATTAAATTCTTCTTTAATTAAAACCGAACAGCCAAACAGCTCAGTCAAGTACTCATCTTCCCTTAGTGGCGTATTACCAATACAAAATTGAGGTATGCAGTTTAAATCCATATAATTTATTATTCACTTCAAATATCTCACAGGAATTTGGAAAGATTTGGGAATAGGATCCTAGAGAATGAAATTAATAGATCTCTGCGGGTTTAGCACCTGCTACCCAGCTCATAAAAAACCTCGAATGGCATTTATTTGCGCAGACTCATTTCTTTAAGTGAAAAGAATGAAAACCTTTTTTGTAATTGTAGGATATAGACAGCTTGGATATGTCTATGATGGCTTTTACAATAGACAATCCCAACCCTGTATTCTCATTTTTTGACGACTCTTTATAAAAGCTCTTATAAATTAAATCTGCATCAAGTTTATGATCTACTCCCGAGTTAGTAATTGACAACTGCTTTTTAGTAATTTCTATGGTTATCTCTCCTTTGTGCGTATTGTGAAAGAGTGCATTTCTGAGTAGATTTGAAATGAGTATATGTGCCAAAGATGGATTCATGTTCTTTAAGAACCTCCCCTTTTCAATGACTTTTACCTTAATTTTCTTGAAGTCAATGATATCCGATAAGCTCTCGAGCTCTAGTTTTATCAGGTGATTGAACTCTATTTCTTTTTCTTCAATAAACTGCCTGTTTTCTATTTTAGACAACAATAACAAGGATTTATTTAAACGCGTCAGTCGTTCGATAATACCCATTATTTTAACGAGTTCTGTTGCTTGCTGGTCACCCAAGTCTCCTTGCTCCAGCAACAGTTCCAATTTATTAATGGAAATTCCCAGTGGGGTTTGAAGCTCATGAGCAGCATTTCCGATAAAGGTCTTTTGCTGTTCATAAATCCGGATGTTTTGATTTAACAAAGTATCAATTGCCATTTGTAGATCAAGGAATTCTTTTGTTTTGGTTTGTATTTCGGGTATTTCATTTCTTTTCCCCAACCGAAAATTCTTGATCTGATTCAGTAAGCCATAAAAGGGCTTCCAAACTCTTCGTAAAACGATATTATTAATTAAAACAATTGCAAAGATTAAAGAGATATATAGGAACACCATGTTTGCAAACAAGCGTTCAATTAAGTCTTCGTTCTCAATCATAGGATTGAGAATCTTTAGTTCATAGTTGTCCTGGTTATCTGTAAATGTTGTTGTTAACATTCTCACTGGCGCAAGTCTTGGAGCAACATCATCTGCATCTTGTACTTTTATCAGCGTATCACTAAATACATTCAGACCGCTATATATTTGATTGGAGGGAAGTTTTTGAATCGAATAAAAACTCTCGTTTAAATTTACCTGCCTAATAAATGAACTATCTTGCTTTGCTTTAAAAATAATCTGGCGCTTGTAATTTTCTAAGCCTTCATCGACATTCTCCTTCACCTCATCGGCTATATTGAAAAACAACACGGTTCCCCACACCCCTATTATAAGTAAAATAGAAATCGATAAATATTTGACAGACTGATTTAATAACTTCATAGCTCTTTAACCCGATAACCAGTTCCATATACGGACTCAATTTCTATTCCAGCGTCCACTGCTTTAAGCTTCTTCCGGAGGTTTTTTATCTGGTAATACACAAAATCTAAATTATCAGCTTGATCGATATTATCACCCCAAACGTGTTCAGCTAAACTCATCTTACTCACTAGTCTATTTTTATTGAATAGAAAGTATCTCAATATGTCAAACTCCTTACGATTGAGCTCTAGGGCATAGGCATCAACATACACCTTACGTTCTTCGAGATCCATGCTTACATCACCAAACTCTAGCCTCTGCTTACCATCCAATTCCTTTCGCCTTAGTACGGCTTTCACTCTGGCGTTTAATTCTGCTAAATGAAAGGGTTTGGTTAAATAATCATCAGCTCCGAGGTTTAATCCCATTATTTTATCTTCAAGCGAATCTTTAGCAGAGATTATAATAACGTTTTCAGACTTGGCATTATCTCTCAAATATTCTAACACTTCTATCCCACTTCCTCCGGGCAAGCCAATATCCAATAAAATACAATCGTATAGGTAGTTATTAATTTTATCCAATGCACTATAAAAATCATTCACAGCTTCAACTACGAAATACTCTTTTGTCAAAGATTGTACAATTAAATCAGCTAGTTCTACTTCATCTTCAACAACTAATATTTTCATGCTCAAATTTTAATACTTTGGAATAGCAACATAACCTTCTAATCGGATACTTTACTCACCTCTTCGCCCTGTGGTGTAAAAACCACTTTCCACTGTTTTGTAAAAGATTTCATATCCACCTCATAGGTAAGCGTGCCTTTATAACTTAACTTTTCAACGTCCAGAATCCAAAAATACTTGTAATTTTTAGAAATTGCATTAAGTATTTTTTCTGGAAGCTTCCGTTTAGGAATATCTTCCTTAAGCCCTAATTGCTCTCCTTGCTGGTTAAACCATGCCGTCCTATCGTTATTCCACAAACCTTCCTCAAACTCCACCTCGTAAAGATCACCTTTTTTCTTCCATGATATATCTTTAGCCTTTGGAAATGATTGATTAAAAACATCTCGTAATTCTTTGGGAACAAGAGATGATTTAAGTTTCTGGCCCACTAAAAAAGTAGTAAATCCAAAAGTTAAAAACACTATCAAACTGAAACGTCTCATCCTAATCAAATTTATATATTACAAATCTAAAGTTGAAACTTGGAAAGAATTGGGAAGCAAAAAGAAGTAGACACTTTCAAGTATTTACCAACCCTTCCGTTTATTATGGTTCTCTAGTGATTATCTTAAAACCCTATAAATGAGCAGTTGGTGTTTTCAAAGTTAAAAAAGGGATGTAAGGCTTGTTCGATGATTATCAATCTGTGCAAAGCACCATCTATGACTAAACCCCCACAGGCTATCCCCTAATTATATGCATCTTATAAAAACGATAGAATTAGTAAATCATATATACTCTTAAAGCGTGGGTATAGTTTCCATTTTTAACTGGAAGACATAAATCCACTTTACAACCACGTATTTCAAGTTATGTTGCTAATAATTTTTAAAAATTAAAAAATATTTATATCTTCGCATCACCTTGAAGGAAAGGTGCTCGAGTGGTTGAAGAGGCACGCCTGGAAAGCGTGTATACCCCAAAAGGGTATCCGGGGTTCGAATCCCCGTCTCTCCGCAATAAAGGGTGTAAATCAAGTAATTACGAGATTTACACCCTTTTTTACACCCAAAAATTAAAGAGAGTCGTTTCATTGAAATCTGTAAGACTGCATAGGCATTACACTTTATTTGAGTAATGAAAACATTTAAGCTCTTGGCTGTAACCTTGCCGAAGGCTTCGTTTATTATATTTCCATACATATTTCTTGTATTGTACTGACAAGTCTTGATACATGAAATCCGTCACATACCGCATGATGTACCTGTATGGATAACGGAATATAGAATTTATTTTCTTGCGTAAAATATTTTCCGAATGTAAAAATCGGCAATAAGTATCCGGTATCGGGCTTTATATTAAGATTGAATCCTGTGAACGTAGTCCAAGGTAATGAGGATATGGGAAAAACATTCTTAGGTGTTTGAGGTTTGGCATCTATATCGGTATTATTTCCATAGAGTTTTATATCCTGGTTATAATTGGATAAAAAGGTATTTAGATCTTTATCCCATTCCGTCCATATATTGGAAAAGGTTTCACATTCTTTATGGAAAACTGTATAACATGGGTGTAGTGTTTCCCATATCCCTACTTCTCCATTCTCGTTTATGTCTGTTCTGAACTCATCATAACAATTTACCGCTTTTGATAAGGCATAAATAAGAAGAGGATAGAGCTTAGTTTTATGTTCTGTCTTGAATCTGATAATTTCCGAAATTTCAATATTAACCGTTACACTGTATGTACAAGGTACCTTATCGAAAAAATGATCAAAATAAGGCTTTCTTGTCCAGTTGTTTCTGTCTATTATCTTAAACATTGTGATAAAAATTATTATAGATCTGTATTTATATAGATTTTTTCAGGGGGTATTGTCCTATGCCCGGCTTACAGTAGCAGCTATTTACCTCTCTCAAATTGAATAAGTTCAATGGGAGCTCCGTTGTGCTCTATCATTGCAACCAATATTCCGTCTGCCGGAGAGTTTACAGGTGTAAGTACAGTCAGTTTCCTTTCCCTGATTTCCTTTTCTATATCCTGAACCTCAAATGCAATATGAGGTACTTTCTGTACGAGAGGATGCATCTGGCAATCTTCTTCAAAACGCATCCATTCTATTCCGAAAGGACTGGTCGGAAATCCTGATACATAAAATTTCAAATGAGGTATATATACTTCACCCTCTTTCTTTTCCGTAGTAGGTATTCCTGTATGATGATATACCCATCCCCACTTTATACACTCGGCAATTTCATGTTCTTTTCTCATGACATTTGGAGTTTCAGTTATATCCCCGGTTTGTTCCTCTCTTTTATGAATACCTGTCTTTTCTGATATGGTATTTGTCAATTCTGCTTTTGTCATTCTATAAACGGTTTAAGTTCGTTGTGCAAATATAAGTAAAATATTTGAGACACTTATGATAATCTGTTGATTATTCGTTATCTTTTCATCGAAAATCCTCTTTTCTGTTGATGATCGTAAAGCCCATCCACCACATTGCCAACCTCTCGCTGAGCTTTTACCTGTTCACGGCTATCCAAGTTACCTTTCTGCTTGGCTGAGAAATACAGGAAATCCTCGGCAGCACGATGCGATTGCTTGTCATTGCCAAAGAGATTGAGGGCACTCTTGATGTCCGATACTTGTTCCGTGTCAAGACGGAACTTGTAACAATCACGGGCAAAACGGATGACACTGTGTACCGCCTTACGGAAGATGTCGCTCGTTTTGAGCAGCAGAAAACTAAGACAACCGATGATATGACTTTGCCATGCAATCTGGTTTTTAAGCCTTGTGGTTTCCTGTGTATGTTCCGTTTCCTTGCGGTTCAGTTCGGACCGGTGCTTGGCCTCCAGTTGCATCAGCTCACGACTATGGTCGTTCTGTATGGTCTGGATTTTATCCTGTAACCGTTCGATGGTTTCCTCGTGCGTGGAAATTTCAGTGCGCAAATCCTCTATTTCATTTTTCAGGGCTTTCGATTTCCCGGTAGCCCAGCCGACAGCGGCGTTCAGAAGCTCGCTTCCTTTTTCCTTGTTCAGTCTGGAGCGTTTCTCGCTGATAGCCCTGTCAAGCTCTTCACTCTGCTGTTCCTTTTCATTTGCCTTTTCGATAAGGGCGTTGGTAATATTTTCCGTTTCCAGCATCTTTTTGTTCGCCATTTCCAGCTGATGTTCCCGGTATTGCCTCGTGGCATCAAGCCGCTTCATTTCCTCCTTCTGCTTCCCAATGATAAAGTCGTTACGTTCCTGATGTTCCTTGCCGGTAACAGCCTTTGACTGCCCACGCTCCATCAGGAGAATGTCGGATGCCAAACTCTGCATTTCCGTCATGTCCTCGTCATTGAGCTTTCGGCTCTTTCCGGTTTCGTGGTTCATCCAGTCGAAAACGACATGAGCATGATAATTTGGCTTGAACCACTTTTCACCGACTTGGAAACTCTCCCTATCCCCGGCTTCGGGTTGTCCACTAAGCCAGTGTCCCTCGTCCTTGTGCAGGAAGATTTGGAGCGGTGTAATACCCCAGCGTCTCTGGCACTCCTCACCAAACTTTCGTACATCTGCCAGTGTTGTATCTGGTCTGATGAGCAATACTCCCTCACGGATTGGAGAACATCCAGCCACTTTTATAATCTTTCCATTCTTTCCCTTGCGCTCACGCTCCTTTTCCTGCATCGCTCGTCCGGTCTTTTCCTTGACCATCCGTTTGATGCTGTCATAGTGCGCCTGCAGGTCAGGACTGCCGAAGCCCGGGTTTATCCACTGCTCGTTATTGGAAGTCAGTTCGGGTACAATGTAGATTCTGGACTCGCCGATATTGCGCATGTACTCGGCAGTTCTCCGGTTATGAGCCCCGCTTGATGTCACTCTGCAGGGTTTGATATGTATGCTTGATTTTGTTGCCATATTCTTAAAATTTGATTTGGATTGTTGATGAAATCTTCTGTTGTCCGCTCATAACCGCACAGGGTTCTTAGGGGTGCAACCCATAAGCGGAGATTGCAAAGAGAGGGGCACTCTTTGCTCGGGGTTCTTAGGGGAGAAACGCCCTGAGTGGGTCATTAGGGCAAAGCCCTAATCCCCTCGGGAGAG
>DXEZ01000206.1 GCA_019114715.1 Candidatus Sphingobacterium stercoripullorum
TTTGCGACTCGCTAAACTTACTTTTTCTCATTATCCCTAAATTATAAAACTGCATTAATAATCGTAGCTAATTTTAGGGAAGATTACAGAAAGTATCGTAGTGAAATGAGGTCGCAAGGCAAGCCTGAGGATATAGCAGCCAGGAAGGTTGAAGGATTAACAAAACGATTGAATTTATCACAAGAGCAACAGCAAGTGGCTTATGACATCGAGCTGAACACCATGAAAATGATCTGGGAAATAAAATCAGCTAAGGGCGATCGGGATAAGAAAATTGAGTTGCGTAAGAAGATCAACCAAGAGCGTACTCGTTATGACGAGCTTTTAAATGACGATCAAAAGAAATAGTTCAACACAGAACGCTATAAAAGGAGAGCAGAAAATTGGGGTTAAATTTAAGCAGTTGTCTCTTTAAGTAGGGACAGCTGTTTTTTTGTGCCTAATATTCGCAAATGTCTCTTATCAAACAGTGGGTGATCAACTTAATTAAATCTCATTGTTTTATATTCCCATTTACAATAGTGGGTATTTATAGAAATCAGGCATGCGGAAGTTTCGAAATGGCTCACGTATAATTCAAGAGTCAATTTTAGTAAATTAGAACAAAGAGAATTATTTGCTGATTCTTATTGATGCCTATTAAAGGGCGCTATTTCATCGTTTCTGCAGTGTTTGGTGCTGCATAGAATGTTTGTCTATTAATAATTTGGCGCTATCCGGTCGTATTAATTGCAGTTGAAACATTATCTTAGTGTCTAAGTATAGGTATAAAAATCAAAACGTTTATTGCATGAAAGAGAAGGACTTTACCAATAGAGAATTAGTCCGTAAGGGAGAGTTAGAAAAACCACTTTACGAGATGACTGAAGCTGAAAAAGAGCAGTGGTATAAAGAAATTCCTGAAAAGGTCAGAGCGTATTTATTTTCTATCAGGCAGCCTTTAGTCTATAAAAACGAAAAGGGAGAGTATATCGCCGAGCATAGTGACGGAAGAGTACAAGTTCTAGAGGACTAATTATAACTTGCGTAGTGCATTTTGGGGTTCTAAAACACAGTATAAACGCTATCTGATACTTTCCCAAAAAAAAGGAGCCTAAAATAAGAACTATTTGGCTCCAGAATATTTAATGTAAAATGAGTGGATTTGTTGATGTTATTTTACAACGAATTGTATCTCACCGTTTATACGAACCTCATCACTAACCATAACACCACCAGTTTCTAATGCAGCGTTCCAAGTTAATCCGAATTCTGAACGTTTAATTTTACCGTTGAAACTAAATCCTGCTTTTTGATTTCCCCAAGGATCAGCAGCTATACCACCGTACTCTACGTTTAATACTATAGATTTGGTAGTATCTTGAATGGTTAAGTCACCAGTAAGTTTGTAATCCTCGTCATCTACTTTTTCAAATTTAGTAGATTTAAAAGTGATTTTTGGGAACTTTTCAGAATCAAAAAAATCAGCATTTCTTAAATGATCGTCCCTTTGTGAATTTTTAGTGTCTACGGATGCTGTGTTAATTACAGCTTCTGCAGAAGCATTTGTTAAATCATTGTTGGGTACATTTAAAGTAATATCAAATTCTTGAAATTGTCCTTTAATGTTTGAAATCATCATGTGTTTCACTCTGAATTCAACTTCACTGTGGTCTTTGTCTAATATCCAGTTGCTCATAATTTTATTTTTTATTTTTTTCTATTGATAATACAAATATGGGACTATAAATGTGTGATTACATTGACCTATGTTAAGAAATGAGCTTGCAGATGGTTTTAGGCCTTTAGATCAGTTGTTTTTCTCTATCGGATCTCCGGCAGGTAAAAGATGATTGCTAGAGTCAAAGCCAATAAAAAACGTCTCCAAGTTGAAGACGTTTTTTAATAATTGATAAAGTTTTCCCGTATTAAGGTAATAAAGGGAAAACGGTGCTTTCGGTATGGAATGCTTCCAATGCTTGTAATAACTCTTTAACTAGCTTTGGATGTTTTTCTACTAAATTGTTCTTTTCTTTTGGATCACGTTGTAGATCATAGAGCTCAAGAGAGGTTTTTTCTGGATTTCTAACATTTAAACGAATTAATTTCCAGTTGTCTTTTCTTACAGCTTGTCTACCGCCATCTTCGTGGAACTCCCAATACAAATGATCGTGTTTCTTTTGATCTCCATTATTGGATAGAGTCGGATAAAATGAAATACCATCTGTATAATTTGCCTCTGGTGCTCCTGTAATTTCCGTTACGGTCGGTATAATATCCCAGAAGGCACCAATGTGCTCACTAGTTACTGCAGTAGGGGTAACGTTTGGCCATTTGACAATTAATGGTACGCGGATACCACCTTCGTATAAATCGCGCTTGAATCCTCTTAGATTTCCTGCACTGTTGAAAAATTCAGGATCAGCACCACCTTCTCTGTGTGCGCCGTTGTCAGAACTGAAAATTACTATGGTATTTTCTGTAAGATTATATTCTTCGAGCTTTTCTAATATCTGTCCAACATAGCCATCCATTCTGCTTACCATCGATGCGTAGGTAGCTCTAGGTTTTTCTACAGAGCTGTATCCTGCAATAGTTGCATTGGGTCCGTAATCGTTACCTTTATGCGGCGTCTCCTCAAATTGATTTTCATACATTTTAAAGTACTCATCATTTGGTCCAGCTAATTCTGCATGAGGTAATACTGTTGGAACGAAAAGGAAAAAAGGATTGTCCTTGTTATTGTCTATGAATTCCAGTGTTTTTTCTTGAATTAATTCTGGAGCATACTGCACCTTTTGCGTGAGATCGTTTCCTTCTAATATAATTTTCTCATCGTTATGCCATAGGTGAGTTGGGTAATACCTGTGGGAATGTCTTTGGCAATTGTATCCAAAAAACTCATCAAAACCCTTTAGTGTGGGATCACCACTTGTTCCTACCATGCCTAGACCCCATTTGCCAAATGCACCGCTTGTATAACCCGCCTGTTTTAAAAGCATGGCGAGAGTCTCTACAGAATCTGCTAATGGATGCTGTCCTTCAGGTTCAATTTCTTTATTGCCTCTTATGTTTGTATGACCCGTATGCTGCCCTGTCATTAAAGAGGAGCGCGATGGAGCACAAACGGAAGTCCCTGAATAAAAGTTGATGAATTGAATTCCTTCTTTTGCTAGCTGATCCAGGTTAGGGGTTTTAATTATTTGCTGCCCGTAAGCACCT
>DXEZ01000207.1 GCA_019114715.1 Candidatus Sphingobacterium stercoripullorum
AGGTGTTCATGGAGCCGGGTGATCAGGTGGTCAACCAAGGGGAGGAGCTCGAGGTTGCCAAAAACCAGAAGCATCGAATCGACTGGGTGGAAAAGGAGATTGTCTTCAATGAAAAGACCATTGAAGAGATTATGAATGACCTTGCCAGGTGGTATGATGTGGAAGTCTATTTTGAGGATTCGGCGATTAAAGATAAAACATTTACAGGAACAATTTCTAGATACTCCGATTTCACCCAAGTGATAGAAGTACTAGAGCGAACGGAGTCTCTAAAATTCCAAGTTGAGGGGCGAGAAGTGCGCATTAGTAATTAAGGGGCTCTAGTTGTCGATATAAAATCAGCTTATTAACCAAAGGTAACTCCTAGTTTTTTAAGTAGAGTTAAAAGTAAATAATTAAATAATCTAAATTGAAATATGAATTGCAAGAGAGTAACTTTGTTCAAAGTATACGGACTGTTTTTGCTTATGTGGGCCGTATTAATGCAAGGAAAAGCATCGGTTTATGGTCAGCCGATTAATTTAAGTGCCAAAAGCCTAGCGGTAAAAGAATTAATACTTGAAATTGAAAAACAAACGCCCTACAAGTTTGTATACGAAGACCAGCTGATACGCGGCTTGGTGATAAAGGAGGTGACTTTTACCGATGAACCCGTTGATCAGGTGCTGCAAGTCGCTTTAAGGGGCTTGCCTTTAAAGTTTGAAGTCATTGATCATACCATAGTATTAAAAAAGGGGGCCATCCAGCAAGAGCTAAAAGCAATTACTGGGAAAGTATTCGATGACCAAGGGCACCCCATTGAAGGGGCTACCGTACGCGTGAAAGGTACCCTAAGGGCTAGCTCTACGGATCGCTACGGGAACTTCACCCTGGAGATTTTACCTGGGGAACGAAGGATTGAAGTTACCTGCTTAGGATACCACACCAAGGAGTTTAAGGTGGAGGATGATTTAACCCAAATAACTTTACAAACGGTATCTTTTTTATTAGAAGAGTCCGTTGTAACCGTTCATACGGGTTACCGGGCGCTTTCCGAAGCCCAGCTTACGGGAGCCGTAGCCAACATAAATCAACAAGATTTCGATCAGCGTGTAGCTGTATCGGGAAATTTTCTGGAGAACTTGGAAGGTAAGCTTGCTGGGCTAGTGTACAACCCGCAGTCCGATGAGCTATCTATTCGTGGCGTTTCGACTTTCGATGCGGTTCGAAAACCTTTAATTGTTTTAGATGGATTTCCAACGGAGATCGACCTTCAGAGCATTAATCCAAACGATATTGTATCTGTAAACGTACTAAAAGACGCTGCTGCAGCCTCCATTTATGGATCTCGAGCTTCTAATGGCGTTATCGTTGTGGAGACCAAGCGCGGAAAGTTTGGGGATGTGAAATTTAACCTAAGGGCTACAGCTGCTATACAGAGTGCACCAAATTTCGATTACATGCAATACGCTAACTCCTCGCAGCTTAATGCTATATTGAAAGATAATTTGCTGGTGGATCCTGCAGCTATACGGGCAGAGCTCACAGGTAGGCAAATGGCCAGCACACCGGTTCATGATGCCGTGTTTGATTTTAAAGAAGGTCTCATTTCACTAGAAGAACTAGATAGAAGGGTTTCTGATTTAGGGAGTTTCGATAATCTCCAACAGTATAAAGATCTGTTTTATAGGAATGCTCGAACCGAACAAGTAGACTTTGATTTAAGCGGTGGTTCTGATAAGCATACCTATTTATTAGGTGGAAATTACCTGAACGAAAAAAGCAGTTTTATTGAAACCAATAACAAAAGAATTCTCCTGAATTTTGCATCTACTCATGATTTGAGCAGGTTTATGCATTTAGATTTTAAAGGAAGCTATAGGAATGGGGAAAATAAAAGGCCTTTGCGCAACGTCGGCGTAGATGACTTTTATGCTTATGAAAAACTAATCGATGATAGCGGGAATGCCCTGCCTGTACTTTGGGGCGTGAGCGATGGCGGTAAAAGCCGCTTTCACAGTATCATCCCATCGAATAATGACCTGAATATGGAAAATGGGCTCTACGACCAGCTTTATTACCCTTATGCAGATATTTACCGCGGAAATAACACGTTGAAATCGTCGGCTGTGAGATTTCAGGCTAGGTTAAACACTAGAATTACGCCCTGGTTGGATTTAGATGTTGGAGGAGTTTACGAGGATGAGCGAAACCATAACAACCGCTTAATGGAGGAAAATTACTTCGACCTGAGGCGCCTTATGAATTACAAAGCTTCTTTAGATCCAATTACTGGGCGCGCTGTATTTGATAAGCTTCCTAAAGGGGGAATATTATCTCGAGATAACGGCTCTATTAAAAGCTATACGGCTCGCGCACAGTTTAACTTTAACTATGCAGATGAAACTTCCGACCATCAGATCACAGGTTTATTAGGATCGGAAATTAGGAGGATTGAAGATAGTGGATACCTAACATCCGTTTTTGGATATGACAACCAAACATTAATATACACGCCTATTGATTTTGTTTCCTTAGCAAACTCAAGTGCTCCTGAATTCAACACTTTATATTCAGGGAACCCTCCTTCCATTCAATATGAGAGATATTTTGGCGAAAACTATGATGATAGGAGATTTGTGTCCTTTTATGCAGATGGTACTTATTTTTATAAGGAAAAATATGCTGTTACCGGAAGCATCCGTACAGACCAATCAAATCTATTTGGTACTGATCCAAAATACCGGTATAAACCTTTTTATTCAGTAGGGGCGAATTGGAATATCCATAAAGAAGATTTTATGGAAAACCTCCAGTGGTTAACCCATTTAAAAATAAGAGGAGCTTACGGCGTCAACGGGAATACACCAACTACTGCTAATGGAAAGTATATGATCCTGAGCTCGGGATTAAATTACAGCTATTTTCCTTTTGAAAGGTATTACGATGTGATATCCCCTGAGAATAGTGCCATGAGGTGGGAGAG